>NZ_VATN01000004.1:182833-182953 GCF_005781105.1 Escherichia sp. E2586 | reverse complement strand
AGTCCCCCCCCTCGCACCAAAAACCACGTTGATATTGCTCGCACTGGGCGAAGGTGGCGGAATTGGTAGACGCGCTAGCTTCAGGTGTTAGTGTCCTTACGGACGTGGGGGTTCAAGTCC
>NZ_VATN01000004.1:0-182795 GCF_005781105.1 Escherichia sp. E2586 | reverse complement strand
AGTCCCCCCCCTCGCACCAAACGAGGCGATATCAAAAAAGTAAGATGACTGTGCGAAGGTGGCGGAATTGGTAGACGCGCTAGCTTCAGGTGTTAGTGTCCTTACGGACGTGGGGGTTCAAGTCCCCCCCCTCGCACCAATTATCTTTACTTCCTTCCCTGTTTTATCATCCCTGATTCCCGTTCATTATCATCAGCATAACGCCAGAAATAAGCGCCAGGCACGATGGTAGCAAAACGTAATGCCGTAATTGTTTGTGATACAGCATCACCGGCGTCAATACTAATCCCATCAGAATCACAATCCGCCACTGATCCGGCGATAAATCAGCATATGTCAGCCCTGCAATCAGTAATCCCGGCAGCAACACTCCCCAGCCACTGCCCAGCATACGTTGCAACATGGTTTGATCTCTTTTATTGATAATGATAACCAATATCATATGATAATTTTTATCATTTGCAACCCAGAGAAATCCCTTGCTATCGGGTAAACCTATCGCTAGGATTAGCAATCATTATCATTTAGATTACTATCACGATTATGGCCTATCGTTCCGCACCGCTCTATGAAGATGTTATCTGGCGAACGCATCTCAAGCCGCAAGATCCCACGCTTGCACAAGCGGTTCGCGCGACGATCGCCGAACATCGTGAACATTTGCTGGAGTTTATCCGTCTGGATGAACCCGCCCCGCTTAGTGCCATGACGCTGGCGCAATGGTCCTCTCCCAATGCGCTAAGTTCTCTACTGGCGGTCTACTCCGATCATATTTACCGCAATCAACCAATGATGATCCGCGAGAACAAACCGCTAATCTCACTGTGGGCGCAATGGTATATCGGCCTGATGGTGCCGCCATTAATGCTGGCGCTGCTGACGCAGGATAAAGCGTTAGATCTTTCCCCGGAACATTTCCACGTTGAGTTTCACGAAACCGGACGCGCCGCCTGTTTCTGGGTCGATGTGTGTGAAGATAAAAACGCAACATCACATTCGCCACAGCAGCGAATGGAAACGTTAATCAGCCAGGCGCTGGTTCCGGTTGTGCAGGCATTAGAAGCGACAGGTGAAATTAACGGCAAACTTATCTGGAGTAATACCGGTTATTTGATTAACTGGTATCTGACCGAGATGAAGCAGTTGCTTGGCGAGGCGTTAGTTGAATCGCTCCGCCATGCCCTGTTCTTTGAGAAAACGCTCTCCAGCGGCGAAGATAATCCATTGTGGCGCACAGTCGTGCTGCGCGACGGCCTGCTGGTGCGCCGCACCTGTTGCCAGCGTTATCGCTTACCGGATGTGCAACAGTGTGGGGATTGCACGCTGAAATAAGCACACTGCCGGGAGGATAAACCCGGCATTAAGTAGATTAATATGGATGCAACACATTACTTGTTTCTGAAATCCGCATACATAACAGAATATCTGCCGCCTCAAGCAATCCGGCATCAGAACTGACACCCAGTTTCGACATCACATTAAATTTATGCGCGCGGATCGTTTTTATATTCCGTTTAAGCTGTTCAGCAATTTGCGTCATTGAGTAGCCACGCGACATAAACCGTAATATTTCCCTCTCCGTCGGGCTCAGCGTCCGGCTTTGATTAATATACCACTGGTTGTTCAGTCGATCGGTCGCCTGACGCACGCCATTTAATGACAGAAACAGCTCCTGGTGAAAAACATCCAGTGTTGATGCTTTACTTAACACACCATCCAAAGGAGAAGGCGATAATGAGCCAATCAATCGCGCTTCAATATCATCATCCGCAATAACCAAACGCCGGGTACGTGGAAATTTGATTGCCAGCTCAGTCAGACAAGATAATCCCTCCCTGCGCTCAGTTCTCATGGCAGAAAAAGAAAAAATGACCGCCGCAAATGAAACCCGCGACATAGCATCCTGAAAAGCCTCCTGGCTGGTGTACGTATAGAGTTTATAAGGATTACCCGCAAACTTTCTGAATAAACTCTCAATACCGATACTGCTCATGACGCACTTTTCTATGAGTGCGACATTTCTCTTCTTAATTCGGTTGTGTTCCATTCCGCGGCATCTCCATAAACAGAAGGCAAGTTAAGTTCCCTTGCCCCCTGTGCGCTATTAATCCATGCATACATCTCAGCGTTACTGTGAATTGCCAGCCGACGCATCGCACTGTTTTTTTGTGCGCTGATGGTTTTATTGCTTTTCTTAAGCAATGAAGCTATTTGGTTGATGCCCCATCCTTTACCTAACAGCCGCAGTACCTTGCGTTCAGAAAGGGTAAGAATCACGGTGCGATAACCAACTTCCTGAATTTCCGGCATTGCAGGCGAAGTCAGCATGGCGCTGATGCGATCTGCATGGACATTGCCGGAACGAACGGTCTTGACCAGATTCTCAATAGGCTCGATATCGGACAGTAACGTCGCAGTTGGACACATAAGCAGCTCCACCGCCTGAGAGTACCAGGCTCGCGAAACCATGAAAACCCAATGAATTTCCCGGTATTGTGAGATCAATGAATAGTAATGTTCACAAACAGAACGCGGATCTTCTGTTTGTCCGGCTAAATCGGCAATAACTAACCCAGCACGACGTAATTGTAATATGGTCAGCTCCTCCGCAGAGGTGCTACTCGTTATATCGTATTCAGGGAGATGGGTCCTCATGACCTCTTTTAACCCTGCCTGCATAACGGGTATTTTACTGATAACAATTCCATTTTTGCAGCATCCTGGCAACATATATCCTCCATATCCACTGTCTATAAATTATGATGGTTTATTCAGGATATTCACCCTTCAAATGATTCCAACAAATTAATAGATTGAGCGAATAATTTATCCTTAGCATTCACTTCATATCAGTTTACCCCAGCCACACAAAAAATCCTTTGTATGTTTAAGGAGACTAGCATCAAATAATAACCTGGAAAAATACCTCTGACACATTTAAAATATCTAAATTATGTTGTTAGAAATACTTAATCAAAACCCTCAAAATCAATCAGTTTAAGATATCATTTAAAATAACGAATAAAAGTTAAATGAAAATCCTTTAGCCAGAATATCAAGAAAAAAATCAATAAAAACTGAAGGATATTTCTTACCCTGTTCCGAAAAAAATGATTTCATCAGCCATTACTCAAACGCGTAAAAACAAAACGATAAATTCATTTTAATGATAATATTCATGAAATTATTTATTCCACTCAAAACTTGCATCGCTTCCCTTCAGCGAACTCATCACCGCAACCAGGATTAATCAGCGCAATTTTGATCTTAACCAACGTCAAAACAGCCATGCTTCGTGATACAAAAGGGTTCAAAAATACGCAACGCGTCTATGACAAAGGGCGAGTTATGCAAACAGAGCAACAGCGAGCCGTTACACGGCTATGTATCCAGTGCGGATTATTTCTTTTACAACATGGTGCGGAAAGTGCGTTGGTTGATGAGCTTTCCTCACGACTGGGTCGGGCGTTAGGGATGGACTGCGTCGAAAGTTCTATCTCTTCGAACGCCATAGTGCTGACCACCATTAAAGATGGTCAATGTCTGACATCTACGCGCAAAAACCACGATCGCGGCATTAATATGCATGTGGTTACTGAGGTACAACACATTGTGATTCTGGCGGAACATAAGCTGCTGGATTACAAAGGTGTTGAGAAACGTTTTAGCCAAATACATCCCCTGCGCTATCCGCGTTGGCTGGTCGCTTTGATGGTGGGACTCTCTTGCGCCTGTTTCTGTAAACTGAATAACGGTGGTTGGGATGGTGCGTTGATTACATTCTTCGCCAGTATGATCGCCATGTATATCCGCCAGCTACTAGCACAACGCCACCTCCATCCACAAATAAACTTTTGCATCACTGCCTTCGCCGCCACCACAATTTCTGGCCTTCTTCTACAACTTCCGACATTCAGTCATACGCCTACTGTGGCAATGGCGGCCAGTGTTCTTTTACTGGTGCCGGGTTTTCCGTTGATAAATGCTGTAGCCGATATGTTTAAAGGTCATATTAATACCGGACTGGCACGCTGGGCGATTGCCAGCCTGCTGACACTGGCAACCTGCGTTGGCGTGGTGATGGCACTCACAATTTGGGGGCTACGCGGATGGGTGTAATCGAATTTCTCTTAGCATTAGCGCAGGATATGATTCTCGCGGCAATCCCAGCAGTCGGCTTTGCGATGGTGTTCAACGTGCCAATCCGGGCATTACGCTGGTGTGCGCTGCTTGGCGCGATGGGTCATGGTTCGCGAATGATTTTAATGACTACTGGACTCAATATTGAGTGGTCGACGTTTATGGCTTCGCTACTGGTCGGCACCATTGGTATTCAGTGGTCGCGCTGGTATCTGGCGCACCCGAAAGTCTTTACCGTGGCGGCTGTCATTCCGATGTTCCCGGGCATCCCGGCGTATACTGCAATGATTTCAGCGGTAAAAATCAGTCAGTTAGGTTACAGCGAGCCGTTAATGATTACCCTGTTAACTAACTTTCTTACCGCTTCATCAATTGTTGGCGCGTTATCCATCGGTCTTTCCGTTCCTGGATTGTGGTTGTACCGCAAGCGCCCCCGCGTATAAAATTGCCTCGCTTAAAGCACATGGATGAGAGGCTGCCTGGCCTCATCCGTGTGTTACTATAAAAGTAATCTCCCTTCTCGTTCATCGTTCCATATTGAGAAACAGTATGTCCTCCAGAGTTTTGACCCCGGACGTCGTTGGTATTGACGCCCTGGTACACGATCACCAAACCGTTCTGGCAAAAGCAGAAGGCGGCATGGTTGCCGTATTTGCCAACAATGCCCCGGCGTTTTATGCCGTTACGCCCGCGCGTCTTGCTGAACTGCTGGCGTTGGAAGAAAAACTGACGCGTCCGGGAAGTGACGTGGCCCTGGACGATCAACTCTATCAGGAACCGCAAGCCGCCCCCGTTGCCGTACCCATGGGTAAATTCGCCATGTACCCAGACTGGCAACCCGATACCGACTTTATCCGTCAGGCGGCATTATGGGGCGTGGCGCTAAAAGAGCCGGTAACCGCCGAAGAACTGGCGTCATTTATTTCTTATTGGCAGGCGGAAGGCAAAGTCTTCCATCATGTGCAGTGGCAACAAAAACTGGCGCGCAGCCTGCAAATAGGTCGTGCCAGCAATGGCGGATTAACGAAACGAGATGTGAACACAGTCAGTGAACCTGACAGCCAAATTCCACCGGGATTCAGAGGGTAACGATGAAAAACGTTGGCGACCTGATGCAACGTCTGCAAAAAATGATGCCAGCCCATATCAAACCCGCCTTCAAAACGGGTGAAGAACTTCTGGCGTGGCAGAAAGAACAAGGGGCGCTCCGTGCCGCCGCTCTTGAGCGCGAGAATCGGGCGATGAAAATGCAGCGTACCTTTAACCGCTCTGGCATTCGTCCACTGCATCAAAACTGCTCCTTTGAGAACTATCGTGTTGAGTGCGAAGGGCAGATGAATGCGTTGAGCAAAGCGCGCCAGTATGTCGAAGAGTTCGACGGCAACATCGCCAGCTTTATCTTTTCTGGCAAGCCTGGAACTGGCAAAAACCATCTGGCGGCGGCAATCTGCAACGAACTGCTGCTACGCGGTAAATCCGTATTGATCATCACCGTGGCCGATATTATGTCGGCGATGAAAGATACCTTCAGAAATAGCGGTACCAGCGAAGAACAACTGCTTAATGATCTGAGCAACGTTGATCTGCTGGTGATCGATGAGATCGGCGTGCAGACCGAATCGAAATACGAGAAAGTGATCATCAACCAGATCGTCGATCGCCGCTCTTCTTCCAAACGCCCGACCGGGATGCTGACCAACAGCAATATGGACGAGATGACCAAGTTACTGGGCGAACGCGTTATGGATCGTATGCGCCTGGGTAACAGTCTGTGGGTTATTTTTAACTGGGAAAGCTATCGTAGCCGGGTAACGGGTAAAGAGTATTAATCCTCCTTTCCGGCGCTATACTGCGACACAATTCCACCTTGAGTAATGATGATGAAAACTATTAAACACCTTCTGTGCTGTGCAATTGCCACCAGCGCATTAATTTCCACCGGGGTGCATGCCGCGTCCTGGAAAGATGCGCTTTCCAGCGCCGCCAGCGAACTTGGCAACCAAAACAGCACCACACAGGAAGGCGGTTGGTCGCTCGCCTCATTAACTAACCTGCTTGGTAGTGGCAACCAGGCGTTAAGCGCAGAGAACATGAACAATGCCGCAGGCATTTTGCAATACTGCGCGAAGCAAAAACTGGCTTCAGTTACCGACGCGGAAAACATCAAAAATCAGGTCCTGGAGAAGCTGGGCCTGAACAGCGAAGAGCAGAAAGAAGATACCAACTATCTGGATGGCATTCAGGGTTTGCTAAAAACCAAAGATGGTCAGCAGCTTAATCTGGACAACATCGGTACGACGCCTCTGGCTGAAAAGGTAAAAACCAAAGCCTGCGATCTGGTGTTAAAGCAAGGTCTGAACTTTATTTCCTGATCCGCATAGCGCCGCGTTTTAGCTATTAACAAACTAACGCGGCCCTTCCCCGCTCTTTTCCCTGTTTCTGGACGTCTTTCCCTCTGTTACACGGGAAGCTTTCTTGCGCAAAAAAGTCTGTTTATAAACTAATTCCTAACAACATCGCATTTTTTTGACACTAGAATTGCAGCTATATGGCAGCACCATTACATTGTGTTTCTCAAAAAATCTTAAACATCGGCTAACCGGCCTGTTTTAGTGAGGATCGCCCGTTGTCAGAACTATTCTCTTTCGCCCTATTTCTCGCCTCTGTGCTGATCTACGCATGGAAAGCGGGACGTAACACCTGGTGGTTTGCCGCCACGTTAACGGTACTGGGGTTATTTGTCGTTTTAAACATTACCCTGTTTGCCAGTGACTATTTTACTGGCGACGGCATTAACGACGCGGTGCTCTATACCTTAACTAACAGCCTGACCGGTGCTGGCGTCAGCAAGTATATCCTGCCGGGAGTGGGTATCGTGCTGGCACTGGCGGTAGTTTTCGGCGCTCTGGGCTGGATCCTACGCCGACGCCGTCATCATCCTCACCATTTTGGCTACAGCCTGCTGGCACTCTTACTGGCGCTGGGTTCTGTGGACGCCAGCCCGGCGTTTCGCCAGATAACGGAGCTGGTAAAATCCCAGTCACGCGACGGCGATCCTGACTTTGCTGCTTATTATAAAGAACCGTCGAAAACCATCCCTGCCCCCAAACTTAACCTGGTTTATATCTATGGTGAGAGTCTGGAGCGGACCTATTTTGATAACGACGCTTTTCCAGACCTCACTCCCGAACTGGGCGCACTGAAAAATGAAGGGCTGGATTTCAGCCATACTCAGCAACTGCCAGGAACGGATTACACTATCGCGGGCATGGTGGCGTCTCAGTGCGGGATTCCACTGTTTGCCCCGTTTGAAGGTAACGCCTCTGCCTCGGTTTCCAGCTTCTTCCCGCAGAACATCTGTCTTGGCGATATCCTGAAAAACTCAGGTTATCAGAACTATTTTGTGCAAGGGGCTAACCTGCGTTTTGCGGGTAAAGATGTGTTCCTGAAATCACACGGCTTCGACCATTTGTATGGTGCAGAAGAGCTGAAAAGTGTGGTGGCGGATCCGCATTATCGCAACGACTGGGGATTCTACGACGATACCGTGCTGGATGAAGCGTGGAAAAAGTTTGAAGAGCTTTCCCGCTCTGGTCAGCGATTCTCACTGTTTACTCTGACGGTTGATACCCATCACCCGGATGGTTTTATCTCTCGCACCTGCAACCGCAAAAAATATGATTTTGACGGTAAGCCGAATCAGTCATTCAGCGCGGTAAGTTGCAGCCAGGAGAACATCGCGACGTTTATCAATAAAATCAAAGCGTCACCGTGGTTTAAAGATACCGTCATCGTCGTCTCATCTGACCATTTAGCGATGAACAACACGGCGTGGAAATACCTTAATAAACAGGATCGTAACAACCTGTTTTTCGTCATTCGTGGCGACAAGCCACAGCAAGAGACGCTGGCGGTGAAGCGCAACACCATGGACAACGGCGCTACAGTGCTGGATATTCTTGGTGGCGATAACTTTATCGGCCTTGGGCGTAGTAGCCTCTCTGGTCAATCCATGTCGGAAGTGTTCCTCAACATTAAAGAGAAAGTGCTGGCGTGGAAGCCCGATATCATTCGTCTGTGGAAATTCCCCACCGAGATGAAAGAGTTCACCATCGATCAGAATAAAAACATGATCGCCTTCTCGGATACCCATTTCCGCCTGCCGCTACTGTTACGCGTGTCGGATAAACGTGTGGAACCACTGCCAGAAAGCGAATATTCTGCACCACTTCGTTTCCAGTTGGCCGATTTCGCGCCGCGCGACAATTTCGTCTGGGTTGATCGCTGCTACAAGATGGCGCAGCTATGGGCGCCAGAGTTGGCTCTCTCCACTGACTGGTGTGTTTCCCAGGGGCAGCTTGGTGGTCAGCAAATTGTTCAACATGTTGATAAAACGACGTGGAAGGGCAAAACCGCATTTAAAGATACCGTCATCGATATGGAACGCTACAAAGGCAATGTCGATACGCTGAAGATTGTCGATAACGATATTCGCTACAAAGCCGACAGTTTCATTTTTAACGTCGCAGGTGCACCGGAAGAAGTGAAACAGTTTAGCGGGATTTCCCGTCCGGAGTCGTGGGGACGCTGGTCCAACGCGCAGCTGGGCGATGAAGTGAAAATCGAGTACAAACATCCTCTGCCGAAGAAATTTGACCTGGTAATCACCGCCAAAGCATACGGTAATAACGCCAGCCGTCCCATTCCGGTACGCGTAGGCAACGAAGAACAAACCATCGTGCTGGACAATGAAGTGACCACCACCACGCTGCATTTCGAGAATCCAACCGATGCCGACACGCTGGTAATTGTTCCGCCAGAACCTGTCTCAACCAACGAAGGGAATATTCTCGGCCATTCGCCGCGTAAGCTCGGCATTGGTATGGTGGAAATCAAAGTGGTGGCGCGTGAAGGGTAATCACTGACTGATTTGTAGGTTAGATAAGACGCGCAAGCGTCGCATCCAACATTGAGTACATAATGCCGGATGCGACGAAAACGCCTTCTCCGACCTACAAAACATTATTGAAAACAGAAAAAACAGCGCCCAACATTTCCCCGGGCGCTGCATGGCAACTCGATTATCAGAAAGTAATTACGCCCTTAATCAACTCACGATTGTTAATCACATCGCGCTCATAGATTTCTGCCAGCGTGGCGAACGGATAGCGATGGGTTAACATCATGTCGGCAGTAATTTTCCCTTCCGCCATCAGCCGCCCGACTTTCGCAAAATCTTCCGGCGTGGCATTTCGGCTACCCATCATCGTCGTTTCTTTTTTATGGAATTCCGGATCGGAGAACTGCAACTCGCCTTTAAACAGACCGACAAATACCACCGTGCCGCCGTGACGAATCAGATTCACGGTGTTATTCATCGCATGTTGATTACCTGTCGCGTCGATCACTTTCTGCGCCAGCGAACCACCAAACTGCGCTCGCAGCTGCGCGTCAAAATCTTCGGCTGATGGGTCCAGCACGGGCAACTCCAGACGCCTTGCCACATGTTCACGGCGCGCCGGACTGGTATCCGCCACCACCACCTGTGCGCCATCGGCTTTAGCGATTGCCGCCGCGCCCAGACCGATTGGCCCCGCCCCGACCACCAGCACCTGCTCGCCGGGAGCAATGGCTGCGCGACGCACCGCATGAGCGCTAATAGCGAAAGGTTCAATCAATGCTGCCGCCTGCGGGTCAATACCGTCTGCGGGCAAAATGTTCGCCACCGGCACGCTCAAATACTCACTAAAACCGCCATCCTGATGCACGCCAATGACTGAAATTTTTTCACAGCAATTGGTACGACCGCTTTTACACGCCGGGCATTGCTGACAGGCAACATAAGGGATCACAGCAACTTGCTGACCATTTTTAAGATCAGCAATATTTTTACCCAGCCCAACAATCTCCCCACATATTTCATGGCCTAAAACGCGTGGATAACTAAAAAATGGTTGATTTCCACCCCAGGCATGAATATCGGCACCATAAATTCCGACGGTTTTAATTAATGCTTCATTGTCTCCCGGAATAGGTATCTCGTGTTGTTTCCAGATTAATTCTTCCGGCTGTTGGAAAATTAAAACATTCATCGTAGACACGATTCGGCTCTCCATTTTTTGTTGCAATAGATATCAATGAAAATTAAAAATGGCAGCGAAACAGAAAATCTATTTTGTGAAAACACACATATAAAAATGTTTTAATTATGGTTTTAATGGACTCACAAGGAGAAAATATGAGTCGTTCGCAAAATTTACGCCACAATGTGATTAACCAGGTCATTGGTGATATGGCGCGTGGTCATATCCCTTCACCACTACCATCGCAAAGCGCGCTGGCGGAAATGTACAACATCAGTCGCACCACAGTACGGCATATTCTCAGCTACTTACGCGAATGCGGCGTCCTGACACTGGTTGGAAATGACCATGTTATCACGCGCAAACCTGACTACGATGATGGTTTCGCCTGCACTATCGCTTCAATGAGTGAGCAAAACAAAGTGTTTGAGCAGGCTTTTTTCACAATGATAAACCAGCGCCAGTTACGCCCTGGGGAAACTTTTTCTGAACTGCAGCTGGCGCGAGCCGCGTGTGTCAGCCCGGTGGTAGTGAGGGAATACCTTTTAAAATTCGGTCGGTATAATCTTATTCAAAGCGAAAAGCGCGGACAGTGGAGTATGAAGCAATTCGATCAATCCTACGCCGAGCAGTTGTTTGAACTGCGTGAAATGCTCGAAATACATTCACTTGAGCACTTTCTTAACCTGCCTGATCATGATCCCCGCTGGTTGCAGGTGAAAAACATGCTCGTACGTCATCGCCTACTACGAGACAACATCAGCAATAGCTTTCGTATGTTTTCCCAACTGGACAGAGATTTTCACTCCTTACTGCTTTCAGCTGCCGATAATATCTTTTTTGATCAATCGCTTGAGATAATCTCAATCATCTTTCATTTTCACTATCAATGGGACGAAAGCGATCTTAAACAGCGCAATATCATTGCCGTCGATGAGCACATGACCATTCTCAACGCCCTGATTTGCCGCAGTGACCTAGATGCTTTACTTGCATTACGCACACATCTCGATACAGCAAAAAAGTCAATGATTCATTCAGTAAGACAAATTTGCGATTAGATTAAAAACACATTAAATACAGAAAAATGTAAATTGCACCACATTATTATAATCAGTTCACATTTCATTGTGTTGCGCACACATAAACTGAAGACGTCTTTTAGTTTTTATATTTTTTAATAGTAAAAAATATCAATACAGGAGTCAGTATGGCAATTACTATCAAAGATATCAGCGTTAAGGACATTCGTTTTCCAACATCCAGAAATTTGGATGGTTCTGATGCAATGAATGCAATTTCTGATTACTCTGCGACTTATGTTACCTTAATTACCGATTATTCAGATGATTTAAAAGGTTATGGATTAACATTTACGATTGGACGTGGAAATGACTTATGTGTAAGTGCCGTAAAATCATTAGCAGAATTGTTTGTAATAGGACGAACTCTAGAAGATATAACAGAAAACTTTGGGCAGTTTTGGCATGAACTAGTTTCAGGAGACTGTCAGTTGCGTTGGGTAGGTCCAGAGAAAGGAGTTATTCATCTAGCCACCGCTGCAATTATTAATGCACTTTGGGACCTTTGGGCCCGTTCACAAAATAAAACTGTCTGGAAAATGCTGGTAGACATGTCACCAGAAGAAATCGTGCATTGCATTGATTTTACCTACATTATAGATGTATTGACTCCAGAAGAAGCCATTGCATTACTTCGCCGTTCTGAAAAAGGTAAAGCACAGCGTGAAAGAGAAATGCTTGAGGAAGGTTTCCCAGGTTATACAACTGCAGCAGGGTGGCTCGGTTACTCTGAAGAAAAAATGCGACATCTGGCACGCCAGGCTGTTGCTGATGGATGGACTCACCTGAAACAAAAAGTAGGTGCAGATCTCGAGCAGGATATCCACAGGGCGACAATCTTACGTGAAGAACTGGGCTGGGAACGCAAACTCATGATGGATGCTAACCAAACATGGGGGGTTGATCAGGCCATTACTGCAATGAGGAAATTGGCAAAATTTGATCCTTTATGGATTGAAGAACCTACTAGCCCTGATGATATTCTTGGCCATGCTGCAATCAAATCACGCATTGGTAATATTGGTATTGCTACTGGTGAACATGCACATAACAGAGTTATGTTTAAACAATTTTTTCAGGCTAATGCAATGGATTTTTGCCAGTTAGATCCCGCGCGACTTGGTGGTTTAAACGAAGTACTCGCAGTTGTACTTATGGCCGCAAAATTCAATATTCCAGTTTGTCCTCATGGCGGAGGGGTTGGTTTGTGTCAGTATTCACTGAATATTGTTCTTTTTGACTATATCTCAGTCTCAGCAACATTGGAAAATAGAGTTCTCGAGTATGTTGACCATTTACATGAGAATTTTGAAGAACCTTTAGTTATTAAGCAAGGCCGGTATTTCCCTCTTTTACAACCAGGTTATGGTGTACAAATGAAACCAGAAACTTTGGCATGTTACTCATGGCCAGATGGTCGTGAATGGGTCAATCAATAAAAATTAAATATCTAGCAGACGCAAAATGTCTATATTTTTTCATAACAAGAGATTATCCAGTAATACATAAAAATTACTGGATAGCAAAAATGTCCACCGTTTATTCGGAAGCACAATTATGAGTCAAACTGATGATGAAATTGTTGTCAACTCTGCAGTGCGAAAGTCAATAATAAGACTTCTACCTTTCTTAGCTCTTATGTACGTCATGGCTTATCTGGATCGTGCCAACATTGGTTTTGCTAAGGATGCTTTTCAGGTCGACACGGGATTAAGTAACGCTGCTTATGCATTTGGTGCCGGCGTATTTTTCATTGGATATGCGATTTTTGAAGTCCCCAGTAATATATTTTTATACAAAGTGGGGGCTCGCTTGTGGCTTTCACGAATCATGTTCACATGGGGACTTATTTCAGCAGCGATGATGTTCGCCCATACGGAAAAAACATTTATCATTTTGCGTTTTTTCTTGGGTGCTTCGGAAGCAGGATTCATGCCGGGTGTTATGTTATATCTAACATTTTGGTTCCCTCTTAATATACGAGCAAAAGTTGCGGGTTATTTTTGGTTTGGTCCACCGATTGCATTTATTCTTGGTGGCCCTATTTCTGGTGGGTTATTAACCATCCATGATTTATGGGGACTGCATAACTGGCAACTCATGTTTTTAGTCGAAGGATTATTAGCTGCGTTAGTTGGGGTAGTCGCATTTTTCTACCTGGATGATAAGCCGTCCGACAAACGTTGCACTTTCCTCACACCACAAGAAAAAGTAGCTCTCAGTCGCATAATGGAAATGGAGGAAAAAACAAAAATAAGTCACAGCCCTCAGGGTATATTAAAGGCACTTTGCGATCCTCGCGTACTTTATTTATGTCTGATTTGTTTTACGATTCAAGTTGGCTCATACGGCATTGCCTTTTTTCTGCCATCACAAGTAGCAGCATTATCAGGGCAGGGAATTGGCTTTATTGTCGGTGTTTTATCCGGTATTCCATGGTTATGTGCCCTATTTGCGGCATGGTACATTCCTCATCTTTCAACAAAATTGAAAGAACGGCGTTGGATTAGCACTATTACTTTACTACTCGGAGGCTTTGGTGTTGCTTTATCAGGAATGCTTGCGGGAACGCCAATCCTGGCTTTTATCGCATTATGTATTGGATGTGCAGGTTTATTAGCCGTTCAACCTATTTACTGGACTTTCCCAACAAGCTATCTCGGTGGAGCAGCAGCCGCCTCAGGAATAGCTTTGATCAACTCACTTGGAAATCTCGGTGGATTCGTTGCTCCTAACATCCGGGTTTGGGCTGAAAATGTATTTGATTCAAATGTTGCAGGATTGTATTTACTTGGAGGTATAGCAATCATTGGTGCTCTCATGCTTGCGGGAATTTTCCAGATTGGCATCAGGGGCGATCTGGATTCATCAGATACAAAAATCAATAAGACATCACTTACGAATGCAAACGCATCAGCAACAAAATAACTAAATAAACAACACATTGCCCGATAAGTCATCGCTTATCGGGCATTTTTCATGGCGATTAAAACGTTTCCCAGTTATCCCCGCTATCAGCGACGACAATTTTGCGCGACACTACCGGCAACGCTGCGTTTACCACTGGCAAAGCTTCATACTGATGCTGTTGCGTTTGCTGTATACGGAACACCGCTACGGCTTCGGTCAGACGGCTGGCCTGCTCTTCCAGCGCGGCGGCAGCGGCAGCAGACTCTTCCACTAACGCGGCGTTCTGTTGCGTTACCCTATCCATTTCGACAACCGCTAAACCAACCTGATCAATGCCACGGCTTTGCTCATCAGAGGCTGAAGCGATTTCTCCCATAATGTCAGTAACGCGTGTTACGGCGCTGACAATCTCTGTCATGGTTTCCCCGGCACTTTCGACCTGCGTAGATCCGACATCCACTTTACTTACGGAGTCTTCAATCAAGCTTTTAATTTCACGGGCCGCCTGGGCGCTACGCTGCGCCAGGTTACGCACTTCCCCCGCAACTACCGCAAAACCACGCCCTTGCTCGCCCGCGCGCGCCGCTTCAACCGCCGCGTTCAAAGCCAGAATATTGGTCTGGAAGGCAATACCATCGATAACGCTGATAATATCGGCAATCTTCTGCGAACTGGTGGAGATATCGCGCATCGTCTGTACCACGTTATCCACTACCTTGCCACCACGTTGCGCGGTTTCAGAAGCACTTAACGCCAGATGACTGGCCTGACGCGCGTTCTCGGCGTTCTGTTTCACCGTTGCAGTCAGTTGCTCCATGCTGGCCGCCGTCTCTTCCAGTGAAGCCGCTTGCTGCTCAGTACGTGATGAGAGATCGTTATTACCCGTGGCAATTTCGCTGACACCGCTATAAATGGCATTAGCACCGTTACGTACATCTCCGACAGTACGCATCAGTTCACTTTGCATATGGCGCAAACTCTGAGCCAGTTGTCCTACTTCGTTAGAACCATCCACCTCAATGGGTTTTACCAAATCCCCGCCAGCAATATGACAAATGCTTTCGATCAGGCGATTCATTGGTGCTACCAGCGAGGCTTTAATACCAAACCAGACGGACACAATGACGGCTAACACGACGATCAACACGCCCACCAGCACCCACATCGCCTGGTTGTAGGAAGCATTATTATCGCTGACGGCAATATCGTAGAGACGATCGTTTTGCTCCATATAAGCCATATACAGCTTCTCGAAACCGTCCTGATATCCCTGAGTTGGCTGATCAAAGAACTCATTGATTTTGCCTGCGCCTAACAGCTGGATCAGCTCCGCCAGCGCATTGTGGTAAATATCGTAATTACGTTTGATTTCCGCCGCTGCGGCTGTGCTCTGACGCGGGTCACGCGGCAACGCTTCGTAGTCCGCCCAGTTTTTTTCCGCTTGCTTCAGCGAAATACTGGCACTCTGCATCAGCTCGGCGACGGTTGAACCGCTGCCAATATTGTTCTGATCCATCATGTAGCGGATACCCGCGCGGTTGAGAGTGTTACGTGTCTGCAACAACGCGACCCAGCTGCCATTCAGCGTGGATTGCTGCTGACGAATGGTTTGTAAAACGGAGAAATTTTCTTTGTCATTTTTTAAGGCATTAAAGAACAAACCGCCTGATGTCAGTTGTAAAAGGCCAAAAACGGCCAAAACCAGCAATAAGCTGGTCACGATCTTAATACGTTTAAACATGGTTTCTCTTCCCTCCAGACCTGATACTCAGGTTGTCGGCCTGGTGGTAGAAAACTTTATGATCTGGAGCGGTGTTGAGCGTTTTTTTGTCGCTGCGTACTTACATTTTTTATGAGGGTCACACTCTGGAGCAATTTTTATGGTACAAAGTACCAGTTTTTACTGAATCAGTGATACTCCCATGGCTTATAGCATCGATATCATCTCCTGCATTACCGAACGGTTTATGGCGTTAACCGCCACTGAAAAGCGTATCGCACAATTTATTCTTGATGACGTCTCCGCAGCCGTGGAACTGCCAATTGCCGAGCTGGCGCGGTTAACACAAACCAGCCAGGCGTCGGTGACGCGTTTTGCCCGTGCTCTGGGGTGTAAAGATGTCCGCGAGCTGAAAGTCAAACTGGCGCAGTCACTGGCTATCGGGCAGCGGTTTATTCTCGATGTACCGGATCTTGACGGTGTTCAGGGGATCTACGAATCAATTATCAGCGTGCTGGAAACGCATCGTCGCTCACTGGATATGAACGCCATCAGTCAGGCGGTCAGTTGGTTAAGTCAGGCGCGGCAAATTCTTGCATTGGGAACGGGCGGCGGTTCTACCATCTGCTCGCAGGAGATCCAGTACCGTCTGTTCCGCCTGGGATTGCCAGTGGTCAGTCAGAACGACTCACTCATGATGAGAATGATGTGCTCGGCAGTGATGCCGCAGGATGTGGTGATTGTGCTGTCGCTGGGCGGTTATACACCGGAAATCATCGAAAGTGCCGCTATCGCCCGTCAGTATGGCGCGCGTGTTATTGCCATTACGCCAGCACAAACACCGCTGGCAGAACAGGTGGATCTGGTATTGCCGTTGCTGGTTCAGGAAAGTGATTACATTTTTAAGCCCACCCCTTCCCGTTACGCCATGCTCGCGATGATCGATGTGCTGGCAACAGAGCTGGCTATGGCAAATAAAGCGCAGGCGAAAGATCGCCTGCGGCGGATAAAACTGGCACTAGACAGCCACCGGGGTGGCGCTAACCGCCAGCCACTTGGCGATTAGCACTATTGGTTATGCCTCTTCAGGTTTGGTGATCACGACACTCTGGTTTTCACGCTCATTGGTGATAATAGCCAGAGCTTCTTCCCGGCTGATCTCGCTTGCTGGCGTTACCAGCGTCACCAGTACGCCAGCGACCAGGCTTCCCAGCACTGACGGAATACATGGGTTACCCCAGTAAGCCAGCCAGTCGGCATTCATCAGCACCACAATTGACATCACCATACCGCTCACTAACGCCGCCAGCGCGCCCTGCCAGTTAAAACGTAGCCAGAAGCGACCGAGAATCGAGCAGATAAACAGCCCGGACATCAGCATCGAAATCATTTTGGTAATGTAGCTGATGATGTCGTTAGAGGTCAGAGCAAAGACCAGCGCCAGGCCAATAACAAAGGTCAGCATCCAGCGTGAGTAAGTGATTGCCTTGTTCTCCGGCGGCATTCTGCCGGTAACCATGGTGTAGACGTCGCGCATCATAATCGCCACCGCAGCGATGGCATCAGAGCTGGCAGAAGACATGGTGGCTGAAAGCCCGGCAATCAGTACCACCAGGCCAAGCAATGGCGGCAGAAAACTGGTGGCGAACAAGAAGGCATAGTTACTGTTTTCCAGATTCGGGTTCATGGTGAACGCCGCCATGCCGATAATGGCAGGCAGAATCGAGAAGAACAGATACAACACGCCAGTAATAACAAACGAACGGCGTACAGAGGGAACATCTTTACCCGAGTAAATACGCTGGCGATAAGACGGTGTTGCCAGCACACCTACGCCAATAACCAGCGCCAGCGAAAGCGCAGGTAACACGCCCATTTTATCAATCGCAAACAGGCTCATCGCTTTTGGGTCCATCGCCTGTTCAATCGCACTCCAGCCGCCAACGTGAACAACGGCGAGAATAGCCATCAAAATAAAACCAAAGAACAAAATTAAGGCCTGAATGGTGTCTGTCCACACTACCGCCGAATAACCGCCGATAATAACGTAAATCGCAAAAGCTAAGGCGATAATTAATTTTGCTACAGTAAGATCAATACCTGTTGCCCAGGCAAGATACATACTGCCACCTAAAATATGCGCGCCCAGCCAGCCAATAGAGGCAATAAATATCATTAGACCGACAATGTTTTTAATTAAATGACTCCCGCCAGTATAATAAGAGAGTTCTTCACTCATGGTCATAAAACGTAATTTACGTACCGGAGCAAACAGCCACGCCACCAGCAATATACCTACGGCCCCACCGACGCCATAAAGCATTCCGGCCCAGCCATTACTGTAGCCAAAGCCCACTGCGCCCATACTGGAACCCGTGCCAACCATCGTGGCAACGGTTGAGCCCAGCGTCAGAAACAGCGGCAGCGAACGCCCGCCCAGCAGAAAATCTTCTCCGCTTTTCTGATTACGAGAAACGAACCAACCAAGCCAAATCATGGCGATGGCATAAATAATAAAGCCGACTAAAAAGATATGACTGTTCATAATTCACATCCTGCCAGTAGAGAGAAAATAATGTAAGAGTTCCCGGAGTGCTGAATGTATTCAGCACTCAATTGCGGTCTGTTTTTTTAATTCTTAAATTTATTAGCGGGTCGCGTTATAACAGGTCACATCGACTTCGACTTTACAATCGACAACCAGATCAGCCACACAACAAATACGTGCAGGCGGATTTTCGCCAAAAAATTCTCTGAATACTTTATTAAAGGACTGGAAATAGCGGGCGTCGGTCAGGATCACTTTCACGTGAACCACATCCGCCAGGCTATAACCGGCTTCAGTCATGATGTCGACACAGTTTTGGATCGCCAGTCGTGACTGTTCAACGATACCGCCTTCTACCACTTCACCGTTTTTCATGGGTGTTTGCCCGGAGACGTACAGCCAGCCGCCCGCCTCAACCGCCCTGGCAAACGGCAAATGCTGCCCACCAGTGCCTGTTCCACCTTCCGTACCGTAACGTTTAATGCTCATATTCACTCCTTAATGTGAGGTCTGGCGGCGCAGGAAACGGCCCGCACGGCCTGTAATATGTTTATCGCGACCATAGCTCATAACGCCATTTACCATCACCGCTTCAATGCCCTCTGCCGGGCGTTTGGGATCAGAAAAACTGGCAACATCACGAATGGTTTGCGGATCGAACAACACCAGGTCCGCAAAATAGCCGACTTTTACCAGTCCACGCAGGGGCAGACAAAAACGGCTGGCAGAAAGCCCGGTCATTTTGTGGATAGCCGTGGTCAGCGGGAATAAGCCTTCATCACGACAATAGTGACCCAGCACACGAGGGAAAGCGCCCCATAAACGCGGATGCGGCATGGGATCATTAGGCAGGCCGTCAGAGCCAATCATACTGACTGGATAACTCAATACTCGGCGGACGTCGCGCTCGTCCATGTTGTAGTAGATAGCCCCGGCAGGCATTAGCAGCTTCGCGGCCTCCAGCATACTCATCTGCCAGTCGGTGGCGATTTGCGCCAGTGTTTTCCCGGCCTGCTGCGGATGTGTTTGTGACCAGGTGATCACAATATCGAATTCGTCGGTGACTTGTTTGAGATCCAGCGTTGAAGAGCTGGCTGAGTAAGGGTAGACATCGCAGCCAATTTCCTGGTGTTGACGCATTTGGTCAAAAAAGGCCAACGTTTCTTTTGTCCGCCCCCAGTTTTTCGCCCCGGCGCATTTATGGTGGGAAACCACAACAGGCACTTTGCCATGACGCCCAATACGAAACGCCTCATCCAGCGCATCCAGAATCGGTTCGAATTCAGAACGCAGATGAGTGGTATAAACCCCCTTCTCACCGGCTAATTCTTCCGCCAGCGCCATTACCTCTTCGGTAGTCGCCTGAAATGCCGTGGCATAAGCCAGTCCGGAACTTAACCCCAGCGCTCCCTGACTCAACGCCAGACGTAAGTCGGCACGCATAGCGGCAATTTCATCCGCCGTCGCCGGGCGAAACAGGTCGTCCATATGATTATTACGCAGCGCCGTATGACCAATCAGCGTGCCTACGTTCAGTGACGGTCTGGCTGCTTCCACTGCCTGGGCATAGCTTTCAACGGTGGGATAAATAAAGTGCTCCGCTTCCCCCAACAGATTCATCGGGTCAGGGACTTCGCCTTTCATTTTCGCCGACGCTGCACTGATCCCGCAGTTGCCGACAATCACGGTGGTGATCCCCTGGCTGATTTTTGGCAGATATTCCGGGATGCGAATAACGTTGATATCGTCATGGGTATGAACGTCGATAAACCCTGGTGCCAGCACCCGTCCTTCACCGTCAATGACCTGCTGCGCCGTAACGTTAAGCGCAGGGGCTATATCGACAATCCGATCACCTGTTATTGCCACGTCACCGCGAAATTCAGGGCCGCCGCTGCCGTCGATAACCGTCACATTTTTGAATAACCAGTCAACCTGCATGTTCGTCACTCCATTTCTGCAATGGTGATAAGTTAACCATTTACAAGGATGAAAAACAGTGGAAAACTACGCAAAACCCAGATGATTTTCTGATACTTTTATTCACAAATCATAAGATAAATAAACTAAATACCTATATTTCATTTAGTTACAAATGATACTCGCATCCGATACGGTGAAAAACTCAAAAGGTAAATGTTATGAAATACCAATCAGAACCTCTGGTTCCCCATAAATCTGCTCTGATGCAAATGCCCGCAAATATCCTTGCCGAAGATGTTTGTTTACCTACCGCGATCATTAAAAAGCAGGCTCTGGAGAACAACATTATGTGGATGCAACGCTATGCTGACGCGCGCGGCGTTTCGCTGGCACCGCACGGTAAAACCACCATGACGCCGTGGATTTTTCAGGCGCAGCAGGCGGCTGGTGCCTGGGCAATTGGTGTCGGTAGCGCGTGGCAGGCTGGTGCGGCAATGGCGAGCGGTATTCAGCGTGTGCTGATGGTTAACCAGTTGGTCGGCAAGGCGAATATGCAGTTGATTGCCCAGTTGCAACGGCATTACCCGAAAGTCGATTTTATCTGCTGTATCGACAGCATTGAGAACGCCCGCGCTTTGTCTGCCTTTTTTGCCAGCCAGCAACAGACGCTGAACGTGATGATTGAGCTGGGGGTTCCCGGCGGGCGCTGTGGTTGCCGCTCAACGGATGCCGCACCGGCACTGGCTAAACAAGCGGCCCAATTACCAGGGCTACGTCTGCGCGGGCTGGAGTTATATGAAGGTGTTTTACACGGTGACGATCCACAACCGCAGGTAGAAGCGCTGCTGCGCGATGCCGCACAACTGGCTTGTGATATGGCAAGTCTGGTTGATGGCGAGTTTATTCTCACCGGAGCAGGCACGGTCTGGTATGACGTGGTGTGCAATATCTGGCTGGCGGCAGAAAAGCCTGATAACTGCCGGATCGTCATTCGCCCAGGCTGCTACATCACCCATGACGCAGGGATCTACGACATCGCGCAACAGCAATTGATCGCCCGTGATCCAGTGGCTTGCGATCTGGCAGGCGATCTCACATCTGCACTGGAACTGGTCGCCATGGTGCAATCGGTACCGGAGGCCGATCGTGCGGTGGCTAATTTTGGTAAGCGTGATTGCGCCTTCGACGCCGGACTGCCACAACCGGTCGCCCACTACCGCAACGGCAAGCCACTGGCGTTTGATCCTGAGGCTATTCGCAGTGTCGGCATTATGGATCAGCACTGTATGTTGCAACTGTCAGCTAATAGCGACGTGCAGGTGGGGGATATTCTGGTGTTTGGCACTTCCCATCCGTGCCTGACCTTCGACAAATGGAAAACGTTGTTATTGACTGATGACAACTACAACGTACTGGCAGAGCTGGATACGTTGTTTTGATAGCGCAGATGGCGGGATCCTTCCCGCCATTAATTGTATGTATATCCTTTAATATCTATCAGCTACTTAAGGATCGAATATCGTCATAGAGTGATTGGCTGATCTCTACACCCTGTTGCTCACTGCGCAATCGTGCCTGGTAGCGACGTTCTCCCGGCAGGCGCGCGCCCTGTGCCTGCATCTGACTAAACAGTGTTTCCGCCCTTGCCAGATGCCTCCCGGCATCCTCACCAAGAAAACGCTGCGGATCGAGTGCCAGGATCAACTCTCCACCATATGGCAAACCACCTGCACCATTATCCCACGCAAGAGACTCAGCACTGGTCATATCGCCAATCAGTGGCCCCGCAATCAGCTCCACCATCGCTGCCAGTGCCGAACCTTTATGACCGCCGAAGGTTAACATTGCTCCGTCCAGCACAGCTTGTGGATCGGTGGTGGCATTGCCATTACTGTCGATCCCCCAACCTTCAGGAAGTGATTTCCCGGCTCGCTGATGTAACTGAATCTCACCGCGTGCCGCCGCACTGGTCGCCATATCAAAAATAAATGGCGGCTGTTTGTCGCGCGGCCAACCAAACGCGATTGGGTTAGTACCAAAAAGAGGTTTGCGCCCCCCTTTCGGCGCAACCCAGGCATGGCTTGGCGTGGTCGCCAGCGCCACCAGTCCGGCTTCAGTCAGCGGTTCAACATCCGCAAATAAGGCGGAGTAGTGAACACAATGATTAATCGCCAGTGCTGCAATCCCGCACTGACGCGTTTTCTCGATCAGTAACGGCAGTGCCTGCTGATAAGCCAACAGCGAATAGCCACCTTTGGCATCGGCCTTAACGATTGCCGGAGCCTGAGATTCCACTGTCGGCAGAGCATCGGCAGAGACTTTCCCTTTTCGCAGCGTGTCAACAATCCCCAGCAGTCGCCATAAACCGTGCGAGGCACAACCGTCGCGCTCCCCGGCGGTAACGTTGTTTGCAATCACCACCGCATGTTGCTCACTAAATCCGTTACTGATGAGCGCATGATAGGCTAGTGCGTAAGCCTCTGATAATGAGAGGATTACTCTATCCATTTTCTACTCCTTTATTCTTCTTCATCCCCGTTAAAGTTCGCCCGAGGAAGACAGGTGTATGCGCCCCAGTAATAAATTCCCAACGACATCAGCGCGACGACGATAGTATCCCACGGGTGACCTATAATGCCGCTACCGCCAAAACTACCCAACCAGGAAAACAGCATAATCAGGGCATAGAAGGCAATAAGCCACAATGAAGATTTAATCTGCTGCGCCAGGCTGACATGCTGAACAGGCACTTTCGACTTACAAACCACGTAAACCACAAACATTACGATTTGTAGCCCCAGCAGCCAGGAAAGCGTTCCCCAACCAGACCAAAAAACAATCAGCGCGGAAATCATAAAAGAGAGTGGGCCGAGCACCGCAAAACCACGAACGCGGAACGGGCGCGGCATATCTGGTGCATTACGACGCAGCCCGGCAGCTGTAACTGGCGCGATGGCGTAGCTCAGTACCAGAGCCGCAGAAACCACGCTAATCAATTGCTCCCACGACGGGAACGGCAGCGTCCAGAAGATAGATAAACCAAACGTCAGCCACAGTGCCGGACGTGGAATACCTGACTCCTTATCGATATGAGTAAAGGTTTTAAAGAATGTCCCCGCCTTCGCCCAGCCATAGATCACGCGCGGTGTCGCATTCATGTAAATATTGCCAGTGCCGCTGGGAGACACAATAGCATCACATACCACCATAAATGCCAGCCAGCCCATCCCAAGGGTAATGGCGATATCACGATACGGCAGCGAATAGTTCTTACTGATCTCCGCCCAACCCCCACTTAGCGATTCAGTAGGAATACTACCCAAAAAGGCTATCTGCAGCAGAACGTAGATGATGGTCGAGAGAATTACCGAGAGGATCAGCGCAAATGGGATGGTACGTTGCGGATTTTGCGCCTCGCTGGCAACGGAGATAATCGGTGTCAGCCCAAGGTAAGCGAAGATAATCCCACCCGCGCTAATTGCCGCTTCCACTCCTGACATACCAAATGGAGCCATACCCTGTATATGCAGATTCTCCGGTTTGAAGAAGGCAAATAACGTTATTACCACCAGCAACGGCACCAGAAACTTCAGCACACTAATAAAATTGTTCGAGCGGGCGAACGTTTTGACACTGTAGTAGTTCAGGGCAAAAAAGAAGCACAACAGTAAGAACTGCACCACCCAGCCTAACAGCGTCGGGTCACTGCTCCCCGTCTGCGTCAGCGCCGGAAACCAGGCGGCAGCATATTGCCGTGCGGCTACAATCTCAATGGAGATCAGGCTGGAGAAGGCAATCAGGGTAATAAAGCCCAGCAGATAGCCCATCAATTCGCCGTGCGAAAATACCGGGTAACGAATAATACCGCCCGCGCGGGGAAGCGCCGCCCCCAGTTCGCAGTAAATAATCCCCAGTAGCAACACCGCAAAACCGCCAATAACCCAGGAAGCAATCCCGGCTGGGCCAGCGATCGATGCGACATGGCTGGCAGCAAACAGCCAGCCAGAACCAAAAATCGCCCCCAGACCAATAAAGGTCAAGTCGGTGAGCGTTAACTGCTTTTTAAACTTCCCCGACTCAACAACGACGGTTTGCGTGCTTTGGGTAGAAGGAATTGTCATAGTGATGCCCTTCAATGAGTCAACAAGGAGGAAATGGCTTCCCGGGTCCACTGGCCGTTAACCAGGCGCAGCAGGTTTAATGGATTACTGTCCTGCAACGCAGGCGGTAATAGCGCAGCGGGTGCATTTTGCAGGCATACCGGGCGCAGAAAACGAGTAATGGACAGCGTGCCTACGGACGTGCCGCGCGCGTCGGTGGTTGCCGGGAACGGACCACCGTGTACCATGGCATCGCAAACCTCGACGCCGGTGGGATAGCCATTGAACAATACGCGTCCGGCTTTATCAGCCAACAACGGCAATAAACGACCAGCCAGTTGCCGGTCATCCTCATCCGCCTGAAGTGTGGCAGTAAGTTGCCCTTGCAGAGCGTTAATCACCTGCAACAACTCCGCTTCATCAGCGGCTTCAACCACAATCGCGAGCGGCCCGAACACTTCCTCCTGCAACAGAGGATCTTTTTCAAGTACGCTTGCCACCTGAGCCTGATAGAGACGAGCCTCTGCACGTCCGGTCTGATGATTATCGTCCCCCGCCAAACACTGAATTGTCGGATGTCCTGCCAGTTTCTCTACGCTGTGGCGATAGTGCTCAAGCGTGGAGGCGTTCAGCATGAGTTGCGGTGAGGCGGCATTCACTTTCTCAACCAGTTGCTGCAAAAAGTCCGCGTTTTTCTCCCCCTTCAGCAACACAACCAAGCCTGGTTTAGTGCAGAACTGTCCACATCCCAGCGTGAACGACGCGACTAAATCGCGGGCCAGCGTATCGGCACGTACTGATAGCGCCTGCGGCAGAATGAAAAAGGGATTGAGAGCCGACATTTCGGCAAAAACCGGTATCGGCTGTGGACGCTGTTGAGCCAAACGAAAGAGTGCCATGCCACCACGTAATGAGCCGGTAAAACCCACCGCCTGAATTGCGGGATGTTTCACCAGTTCAGCACCGATATCAGTACCGAAAATCATATTGAATACGCCTGCGGGCATGGCGCATTTAGTCACGGCACGAGCGATCGCTGACGCGATAATTTCTGCCGTTGCCATATGCCCAGGATGCGCTTTCACAACTACCGGGCATCCTGCAGCCAGTGCCGCTGCTGTATCACCACCGGCGGTAGAAAAAGCGAGTGGAAAGTTGCTGGCACCAAATACCGCCACCGGCCCGAGAGCCGTTTTATACTGGCGCAAATCCGGTCGAGGCAAAGGCTGACGCTCCGGCAACGCAGTATCAATTCTTACCTCAAACAGATCGCCCCGACGTAATAACCCGGCAAACATGCGCATCTGCCCGCTGGTTCTTGCCCGCTCTCCCTGTAAACGCGCCAGGGGTAACGCCGTCTCCTGATGTGCCGTAGCGAACAGTTCGTCGCCTGCCGCATCAAGTTCATCGGCGATTGTTTCTAAAAAATCGGCACGTTGCCCGGCACTGGTCTGTGAATAGCGCACAAAAGCCTGCTGCGCCGCAATAGCCGCCTGCGCGGCCTCCTCCACGGAGGCCGGGTAAAAACGTTGCCCGGTAGGTTCGCCATCCTGCGCTCGCAGGCTGACCAGCGACGGTTCACCGCTGGCAACACGTTGCCCGGCGATGAACTGTTGCCCGGTGAAAGGGAAAGTTTCAGTCATAGTCTCTCCCCACCTCAAAGGCCCACGTCCGGCAGCGCAGGGCGAGTCGCCAGCGCTTTCTCAACTATCGCCACAACCTGGGCACGCGTTTCACCTTCCAGCGCCAGACGCGGCGGGCGAGTAACCTCACTGCCACGCCCCAACAGGGCTTCGCACAGCTTGATACACTGCACCAGGTCAGGGCGCGCATCGAGATGCAGCAGCGGCATAAACCAGCGATACAGCGCCATAGCCTCGTCAAAACGCTGTTGTTTTGCCAAACGGAACAACGTCTCACCTTCGCGTGGGAAGGCGTTTGACATCCCGGAAATCCAGCCTTCAGCGCCCACCGCAATGCTCTCAACCACGACATCATCCAGCCCTGCAAACAGCACAAAGCGATCTCCTACCGCATTGCGAAGATCGATAAAGCGACGAGTATCACCAGAGGAATCTTTAAAGCAGACAATATTTTCGCAATCAGCGAGTGTTTCCAGGATATCAGGGGTGACATCGTTTTTATAAATCGGTGGGTTGTTATAGACCATGATCGGCAGGTCGGTCGCCATTGCCACACTGCGGAAGTGCGCTGCAGTTTCATGAGGCTTAGACGAGTAAACCAAAGCAGGCATCACCATAACGCCATCAACACCGACCTTCTCGGCCTCTTTTGCCATCGTCCGGGCAAAGGCGGTGGTGAACTCAGCAACCCCGGCAATCACCGGAATTTTTCCGCCAGCAGCATCTTTCGCGACTTCGATGATTTGCAGTTTTTCCTGAGTGGTAAGTGACGTGTTTTCTCCTACGCTACCGCACACTACCAGGCCAGAAACCCCGTCTTTAACCAGGTTTTTCATCACCGCATGGGTGGCATCCAAATCAAGTGAGTAATCACTACGGAACTGAGTGCTAACCGCCGGAAAAACGCCACTCCAGTTAATCGCTTTATTGCTCATCTTTGGTTTCCTTATTGTCAACCTGTTGCGTTAATGTGAATTAAAAGTGAATTTCCATTAACAGATTGACCTCTCCTTGCGCTGGCGGCTTGTCGATTTTCTTTCCCCAGGATGACGAAATTAGCACAATGCCCGGTTGCGATTTGTCGTGCTACCCGACCAACGTCATCCGAAAATCACGCGGTGTTGAGCCTGTCATCGCCTTAAATTGACGGCTGAACGCACTGTGGTCGGTATAACCACACTGCAAAGCGATATCGGTAATCGGCGTAGTTCCGGCAAGCAACTCCGTGGCCTTTTCCAGTCGAACTTTGTGGATCATCTGGCGAGGAGTCAGGTGAAAAATCCGCTTACAGTAGCGTTCAATTTGCGCCACAGACATTCCGCTCATTTCAGTCAACTCTTCCATAGAGATCGCGCGGTGGTAGTGATTGCGAATGTGCTCATCGATGATCGC
This sequence comes from Escherichia sp. E2586, assembly GCF_005781105.1. NCBI lineage: Bacteria > Pseudomonadati > Pseudomonadota > Gammaproteobacteria > Enterobacterales > Enterobacteriaceae > Escherichia > Escherichia sp. E2586. The sequence goes on along the minus strand of NZ_VATN01000004.1, from coordinate 155,254 downwards.
CAGACGTTGCCAGGCAGGATGACGCGCATGTGCTTCCTGGAGATCATGTGAGATCCCCGCCATTCCAATCACACGCCCCTGCATATCGCGCAGTGCCAGTTTCTGCGTCAGGCACCAGCCGCGTTCGCGCCCGTTATAGAGATGCATCTCCAGTTGATCACGTAACGCAACCCCTTCGCGTAGCACACGCAGATCCTGTTCGGTATATCCTCGTCCCAGCGCAGAAGGGAAAACATCTGCCGATGTCTTCCCCAGTAGCGATGTCACGTTTTTAAACCCGCAGCGTCGCGCCAATGTCATATTGACTAACAGATAACGGGCCTGCACATCCTTAATAAAAAACACCACATTAGGAATGGCGTTAAGAAGTGGCGCAATCAGTGCCAGTGCATTTAACAATGCCTGAATATTTTGTGGACGCTGCCGCGCCAGCCCCTCGCAAATTTGACTAAGTTCATCAACGGCCAGCGCAGTTTCTTCACAAGGGGAAAACTCAATAGTCTGATGACATATGCTGGACATAGCTGTTCCTCATAGCGATTGAGGATGAATGTTTATTAACCTTTAGTTAACATGACAAGTACTGAAAGCGCATTTTGCGATCCTTCCGTGTATTTCCACTTTCCGTTGCTCTCACTACTGACGAACGCTTGTTCTTGGTCTAACACATCACTAACAAGATGATTAATATTAAAAAAGTATGACCGCTCCTGGTGTCGCGAAATAATTCACTGTGCTGATTTCGTCATTTCCCTTGCAGAAACCCTTCAAGCGATAAAGTTGCAATTACGCCAGCATTTAGAAACATTTCGTTAACCACATGGAGCCAAAGCATGCATGTTCCTCACCAAATCACTGAACTCAGGGCTATCGACTCCCATACCGGAGGCGAGCCGACCCGGTTGATTATTGATGGCTTTCCCGATCTCGGTAGCGGCAGCATGGCCGAACGGCGCGAACGTTTTGCCCGGGAATTTGACAGTTGGCGCAAAGCCATAATTCTTGAGCCACGCGGCAACGACGTGCTGGTCGGCGCGCTACTGTGTGAGCCGGTTTCCCCTCATGCCACGGCGGGTGTCATCTTTTTCAATAATGCCGGATACCTGAATATGTGTGGACACGGCACTATCGGGCTTATTGCTTCACTGGCCTGGTTAGGTCGTATTAAACCAGGCGTTCACCGCATTGAAACCCCTGTTGGAGATGTAAACGCCACATTGCATGACGATGGCAGTGTGTCAGTTGAAAACGTTCCGGCCTGGCGCTGGCAAAAACAGGTAAGTGTGGAAACGGCGGTGGGTACAGTTACAGGTGATATCGCCTGGGGTGGCAACTGGTTTTTTCTTATTAATGATCATCCATTTGATATTGTGCCGGAACAAATCCCGCAGTTAACTGAATACGCCTGGGCGGTACGGGAAGGACTCGATAATGCGGGGATCGTCGGTGAAAATGGTGGCATTATCGATCATATCGAACTTTTTGCCGATGACGATCAGGCGGATAGCCGTAGCTTCGTCCTTTGCCCAGGCAAAGCGTGGGATCGTTCTCCCTGTGGCACAGGCACCAGCGCCAAGTTGGCCTGTCTGGCAGAGGACGGAAAACTCGCCCCCGGCGATATCTGGCGCCAGGCCAGTATTATTGGTAGCCAGTTTACGGCTCACTATACCCGCCATGGCGAGAAGATTATCCCCACCATTCGTGGAGAAGCCTGGGTATGCGGCGACAATCGCCTGCTCCTTAATCCGGACGATCCCTTCTGCTGGGGGATTAGCCTGTGAACAGCACGGAGGTCATTGTCATCGGCGCAGGCATCATCGGGGCCGCCTGCGCATGGCAACTGGCAAAACGAGGGGTGAGAGTCACGTTAATTGACGACGGCCGAGCCGGAGCTACAGCTGCAGGAATGGGGCATCTGGTCTGTATGGATGATGATCCCGCAGAACTGACGCTCTCTGCCTGGTCGCTGGAACTGTGGCGCACGTTGACGCCTCAGTTACCGGAAAACTGTGCCTGGCGCGGCTGTGGCACATTGTGGCTGGCGGAAACACCAGAAGAACTGGAAATTGCCCGAGAGAAGCAGCGACGTCTGGCATCGCAGAAAGTAAACAGCGAAATGCAAAGCGCCGCACAATTGGCCGAGCGAGAAGTTATGCTACGCCCGGGGTTATCCGGCGGGTTATGGGTGCCGGGCGATGGCATCGTCTACGCCCCAAACGTTGCCCGTTGGTTTATTGCCAATGCGGGCGATAAGCTGACACATCTGGTTGATCCGGCCATTCGTCTGGAAGAACCAACAGTGACATTACAGAGCGGTCGCCAATTACGCGCCGACGCGATCGTCATCGCCAGTGGTCTGGGGGCCAATACGTTACTGGGGGAGCCATGGCTGCGCGCGAAGAAAGGCCAACTGGCGATTACTGATCGCTATGGTCCACTGGTCAATCACCAACTGGTTGAACTTGGCTACGGCGCCAGTGCTCACGGCGGCGGCACGTCAGTGGCCTTTAATGTGCAGCCTCGTCCCACCGGCCAACTGCTGGTTGGCTCTTCGCGTCAGTTCGATAACCTGGATCGCGAACTGGACCTTCCACTCCTGGCCGCGATGCTGTCCAGAGCGCAACACTTTCTGCCGTCTCTGGCAACGCTCAATATTATTCGTTGCTGGAGCGGTTTTCGCGCCGCCTCGCAGGATGGCAATCCCCTTCTCGGTCCGCATCCTTCCCGTGCTGGCGTCTGGCTGGCTCTTGGTCATGAAGGGCTTGGCGTGACCACTGCCCCCGCCAGCGCGTCGCTGTTAGCCGCACAGTTGCTGGGTGAACGTAGCCTCGTATCTCCTGCCCCCTGGCTACCCGCCAGACTTATCTCCCTGGAGGCCAGCGCATGAGTGGCACCATTCGAGTTTTTATTGCCGGACAGCCCTGGTTTGTCCCGACGGGTATTAGCGTAGCGGCGGCACTGGCCTTAACTAATAACCCCATTACGCGCCTTTCGGTGAGCGGGCAACCACGTACACCCTTCTGCGGCATGGGAGTTTGCCAGGAGTGTCGGGTGAGCGTTAATGGTCGTCGGGTACCAGGTTGTCAGACCCTTTGCCAGCCAGACATGCAGATTGAAAGGAGCGGATATGCAGACCTTACAGTGTGACATTTTAATTCTCGGTGCAGGTCCGGCGGGGCTATCAGCTGCTCTGGCCGCAGCAAAGTGCGATAAGCAGGTCATCATTCTTGATGATAATCCGCGTCCTGGCGGTCAAATCTGGCGCGATGGCCCACAAAGTCAGCTTCCTCCACTGGCCCGCCATTACCGCGATGCCGTTGCCAACGAATCGCGGATTCGTGTGCTCAACGGAGCGAGGTTAATCGCCCGCCGCAGCGAAAATTGTGTACTGTTCGAAACTGCAGAAGACTACGGCACAGTAAGCTGGAATAAGCTGATTCTCTGCTGCGGTGCTCGTGAACTTGCATTACCGTTTCCAGGCTGGACGCTGCCCGGTGTCAGTGGCGCGGGTGGGTTACAGGCACAAGTGAAACAGGGGCTGCACATGGCGAATCAAAAAGTGGTTATTGCCGGAAGCGGGCCACTATTACTGGCCGTTGCTGACACCGTTCGCCGTGCCGGAGGCGAAGTGGTGGCGATTGTGGAACAAGCCCCACGCGCAGCGCTATTGCGCTTTGGCCTCGGGCTATGGCGTTGGCCGGGTAAGCTGCGCCAACTGGCGACACTATTTCCTCGTCGTTATCTCAGTGCAAGCCAGGTTATCGCTGCTCACGGCGACGCCACATTGCGTGCTGTCACCCTCCGACACAATGGTAGGGAAATCACACTGCCATGCGACAAATTGGCTATTGGCTATGGTCTGGTGCCTAATCTTGAACCAGGGTTGTTCTTCAATTGTGTCATCAGCAATGATGCCGTGCAGGTGGATGAACTTCAGCGAACCTCGGTTAAAAACATCTATGCAGCCGGTGAATGTACTGGATTTGGTGGCAGTGAACTGGCACTGATAGAAGGTGAGATAGCCGGACTTTGTGCGGCCGATCGCGCCCATGAAACCAGGTTTCTGCAACAAAAACGTGCCGGGTGGCAGCGCTTCGCCCTTGCACTTCATAAAACCTTTGCCCTGCCCGAAAGTCTCAAGCGCGTTGCGACACCAGAAACGCTGCTTTGCCGCTGCGAAGACATTCGCTGTAGCGATGTAGAGCAAGCACAAAGCTGGCTGCAGGCCAAATTAACGACCCGCTGCGGCATGGGAGCCTGTCAGGGGAGAACCTGCGCCGCTACCGCTCGATGGTTGTACGGCTGGCCATTACCGCAACCGCGAGAACCCCTTTCCCCCTCTCGCAGCGAAACGTTAATTGCCCTGGCGCACCAGCCACCTTCACCACATTAAATCCCTGATAAGGATTTGACGTTAATGGCTTATCCGGTCTGGTAAATCTTACAAATTCAATACATTGCAGAATCTATCCAGGCCAGATAAGCATGGCGCATCTGGCAATTATTGAGGCGCAAACGAGAAATCTATCCAGGCAAAAAAATTCGTGATCTCAATCACATATTAGCCCGGCGAATAATTCTTGCCCAACCGCTCACCGCCATTCCTGACCGCTTACGTCCCTAATATAACCACTCAGTTATTTACCTTACTTTACGCGCGCGTAACTCTGGCAACATCACTGCAGGATAGCGGTCAATTTACCTCCTCAAACGCAACGCAAACCTAGAACGGCTTCGGCCAATGATTAACAAATTACTCTATGGATTTTGGTTTGCAGGAAGGCAGCCAGTGAGTGAATCCCCGGGAGCTTACAACAGTAAGTGACAGGGGTGAACGAACGCAGCTGCCGCAACTGTAAGCCAAAAGACGACGAGTAAAATGCCAGGTTTTACTATGGATACGAAAAAACTATTCAAGCACATACCCTGGGTGATTCTCGGAATCATCGGTGCATTCTGCCTCGCGGTAGTTGCATTACGTCGGGGGGAGCACGTCAGCGCCCTGTGGATCGTGGTCGCCTCTGTGTCGGTGTATCTGGTGGCGTATCGCTACTACAGTCTGTACATCGCCCAGAAGGTGATGAAACTCGACCCCACGCGCGCGACGCCTGCGGTTATTAACAACGACGGTCTGAACTACGTTCCGACCAACCGTTACGTGTTGTTTGGTCACCACTTCGCCGCTATCGCCGGTGCTGGTCCGCTGGTTGGTCCGGTTCTCGCCGCGCAGATGGGCTACCTGCCTGGCACGCTGTGGCTGCTGGCGGGGGTAGTGCTGGCCGGTGCGGTACAGGACTTTATGGTGCTGTTTATCTCCTCTCGCCGTAACGGCGCATCTCTCGGTGAGATGATCAAAGAAGAGATGGGGCCAGTACCGGGGACTATCGCGCTGTTTGGCTGTTTCTTAATCATGATCATCATCCTCGCCGTCCTGGCGCTGATTGTGGTTAAAGCCCTGGCCGAAAGTCCGTGGGGTGTCTTCACCGTTTGCTCAACCGTACCGATTGCGCTGTTTATGGGTATCTACATGCGCTTTATCCGTCCGGGGCGTGTGGGTGAAGTCTCTGTCATTGGTATCGTGCTGCTGGTTGCCTCTATCTACTTCGGTGGCGTGATTGCTCACGATCCGTACTGGGGTCCGGCACTGACCTTTAAAGACACCACCATTACCTTTGCGCTGATTGGTTATGCGTTTGTTTCCGCACTGCTGCCAGTGTGGCTGATCCTCGCACCGCGCGACTATCTGGCAACCTTCCTGAAAATCGGCGTTATCGTCGGCCTGGCGCTGGGTATCGTGGTGCTGAACCCGGAACTGAAAATGCCTGCGATGACCCAGTACATTGACGGTACTGGCCCGCTGTGGAAAGGCGCTCTGTTCCCGTTCCTGTTCATCACCATCGCCTGTGGTGCGGTATCTGGCTTCCACGCGCTGATCTCTTCCGGTACGACGCCAAAACTGCTGGCTAACGAAACCGACGCGCGTTTCATCGGCTACGGCGCAATGCTGATGGAGTCCTTCGTGGCGATTATGGCGCTGGTTGCTGCGTCCATCATCGAACCGGGTCTTTACTTCGCGATGAACACACCGCCTGCGGGCCTTGGCATCACCATGCCTAACCTGCATGAAATGGGTGGCGAGAACGCGCCGATCATCATGGCGCAACTGAAAGACGTTACCGCACACGCGGCGGCGACTGTCAGCTCCTGGGGCTTCGTGATTTCGCCAGAGCAGATCCTGCAAACCGCGAAAGACATTGGTGAGCCTTCTGTCCTGAACCGTGCAGGTGGTGCGCCGACGCTGGCGGTAGGTATCGCTCACGTGTTCCACAAAGTGCTGCCGATGGCTGACATGGGCTTCTGGTATCACTTCGGTATTCTGTTCGAAGCTCTGTTCATCCTGACCGCGCTGGATGCCGGTACCCGTTCTGGCCGCTTTATGCTGCAAGACCTGCTGGGTAACTTCATCCCGTTCCTGAAAAAAACCGACTCTCTGGTTGCCGGTATCATCGGTACTGCGGGCTGTGTGGGTCTGTGGGGCTACCTGCTGTATCAGGGCGTGGTCGATCCGCTGGGCGGCGTTAAGAGCCTGTGGCCGCTGTTCGGTATCTCCAACCAGATGCTGGCAGCCGTGGCGCTGGTACTGGGCACCGTTGTGCTGATTAAGATGAAGCGCACCCAATACATCTGGGTAACTGTTGTTCCGGCTGTATGGCTGCTTATCTGCACCACCTGGGCGCTGGGTCTGAAACTGTTCAGCACCAACCCGCAGATGGAAGGCTTCTTCTACATGGCGAGCCAGTACAAAGAGAAGATTGCTAACGGTACTGACCTGACGGCGCAGCAGATTGCCAACATGAACCACATCGTTGTGAACAACTACACCAACGCAGGCCTGAGTATTCTGTTCCTGATTGTGGTGTACAGCATCATCTTCTACGGTTTCAAAACCTGGCTGAAGGTGCGTAACAGCGACAAACGTACTGACAAAGAAACACCGTACGTTCCAATCCCGGAAGGCGGCGTGAAGATCTCTTCGCACCACTAATCGTGTTTAGCCCCGCTTCGGCGGGGCTTTGTTCTTATCAGAGTGAACTATGTTTGGTAACTTAGGACAGGCAAAAAAATATCTCGGCCAGGCGGCGAAGATGTTGATTGGCATTCCAGACTACGACAACTACGTCGAGCATATGAAGACCAACCATCCCGACAAGCCGTACATGAGCTATGAAGAATTCTTCCGCGAACGTCAGAACGCGCGCTACGGCGGCGATGGTAAAGGCGGTATGCGCTGTTGTTAATGGAGAGAGCATGAACCCGATTGCAGTTACCCTACTCACCGGTTTTTTAGGCGCGGGAAAAACCACCCTGCTGCGCCATATTCTTAACGAACAACACGGCTACAAGATTGCCGTGATTGAAAACGAATTCGGCGAAGTCTCCGTTGATGATCAACTAATTGGCGACCGCGCCACGCAGATCAAAACGCTGACCAACGGCTGCATCTGCTGTTCGCGCTCCAACGAGCTGGAAGACGCACTACTCGACCTGCTGGATAATCTCGACAAGGGCAATATTCAGTTCGACCGTCTGGTCATTGAATGCACCGGCATGGCCGATCCCGGCCCGATTATTCAGACCTTTTTCTCCCATGAGATTTTATGCCAGCGTTACCTGCTGGACGGCGTGATTGCGCTGGTGGATGCGGTACATGCCGATGAGCAGATGAACCAGTTCACCATCGCCCAGTCCCAGGTTGGCTACGCCGACCGTATTCTGCTGACCAAAACCGACGTCGCAGGCGAAGCAGAAAAACTGCGCGAACGTCTGGCACGCATCAACGCCCGCGCACCGGTCTACACCGTCACCCACGGCGACATCGACCTGGGCCTGCTGTTCAACACCAACGGTTTTATGCTGGAAGAGAACGTCATCAGCACCAAACCGCGTTTCCACTTTATCGCGGATAAACAAAACGATATTTCGTCGATTGTGGTGGAACTGGATTACCCGGTAGATATCAGCGAAGTTTCCCTGGTGATGGAAAACCTGCTGCTGGAATCAGCAGATAAACTGCTGCGTTACAAAGGGATGCTGTGGATTGACGGCGAACCTAACCGCCTGCTGTTCCAGGGCGTCCAGCGCCTCTACAGCGCCGACTGGGACCGCCCGTGGGGCGATGAAAAACCGCATAGCACGATGGTGTTTATCGGGATTCAGCTGCCGGAGGATGAGATTCGGGCGGCGTTTGCGGGGTTGAGGAAGTAATTTTGGATGATGGCCGCCATGTGGCGGCCTGAATTATTTTTTGTTCTGATCGCGCAGCATCGCTTCACGTAAAATTGCGTTCAGGCGAGTTTGATAGCCTTTACCTGGTCGCTTCAACCATTCCATCACATCAGCATCAATACGCACCGAAGCCTGAGTTTTCAATGGCCGATAAAACTTACCGCGTTCTGCGTTAGACCATTGCTCATCGCTGGAAGGCGGGATATCACTGTAATCAATATCTTCGTCGGATTTATTCGCCAGTGCCTTCAGTTCGGCCTCATGCTGCACATCGAGTGTAGAGGGTGTCCCTCGTTTATGTTTAACCATGCTCATAGCGGCTCCTCTCTTTACGATCTGCTTTTCGTGCACTGATGATTCGAATAATTTCATTTCCGCTTTCGAAACGGATGGTATGCGCAACCAGAATAACCACGATGCCGTAAACCAGGCCTATTGTCTGCCAGCGATACTCACCGTTTTCTATGCGTTCTTGCTGTGACAAATGTTGTGGATCATCAAACACTAACACCGCATCTTCAAAGCGGATGCCATGTTTCACCCGATTACTTTTGGCCTTGTTTGCATCCCATTCAAACTCCATAGGCATAGTTGCCATCCCTGATTGTATATACAAAAATGTATCTACAATTATTCTGCAATTATAGCGTTGATGTTGGAAATAGCATCACGTTTTAGGAAAAGATAGGGAAGTTGATATTAAAGGGCTGGATGGCAACATTGGGACACCATCCAGCACTTATTCAAACCTGATAGCAATCCACCAAAAATGCCATCATTTCACTGGCATCTTTGCTGTGATAAAAGCGCACCATTTTGCTGTTGAACTCCAGCGCACGAGCTGCGGGTACACTAATGGGATTGTAACCGTGGCGCATTAACCAGCCGTTCATCATATGGCGACTGGTACGCTTGTTGCCATCAAAGAAAAACTGATAGTAGGCTCCAAAAAGGAACATCGCCAGCGCCCCTTCGAACGGTGGCATCTCTTTTATTTGTGCCACACCTGCGGCGAATATTCGATTCAGTTCAGGTGCACCTGCTTCAGTGGCTGGTGGAAAATGAGTGCCCAGTTCACCGAGATGAACGCGCGCATTGTAATGTAACTCTTCACCTTCGCCGCGAAAAACACCCCACTCCAGCGCCTCATTACGCGCAATAATGCCGTTAAGCAACGTGAACGTTTTCTTATCAAGGTCGAAACGCCCGGATTGCACAAGTTCAATCAGTTTTTTTGCGCTATCTGCCAGGTTCAACACCTGCTCAGTATCACTGACCTTATGCCCGCCAACGGTGACACCATCGAGCAGCGTTTTAACTTCAACAAAGGTATAGGGGTTATTTTCCAGTTGCGCGGCATCCCAGACAAACCCTGCCATATGCGTTTTGAAGGTAAACAAGGCTGCGCGCGTACCGACAATTTGCATCGCCGGGATGGCATTTGCATTCCAGCTCAGGTCCAGTAGTTTGGTTGTCATTAGAGGATCCTTGATTGCTTGGTAAAGAGGATATTATTCCATATTAAACCATCGCGTTATCCATCTGCTTTTCAAATGCCTGACGAATTAATCCCATCACATAAGGAAGCTCAGAAAGATCGCTGAAGCCTACTTCAACATCGCCATTGCCCCAACGGCCTATATCTGTGACATCTTTAGCCATACATTTTGGGTCAACCAGTTCATGGAATGGCATATTTAGTGATAAACGTAAGCGACTTTTTTGCGGCACCACATCAACAAAATTCGTCTCCGCTTTGAAGGCAACATAGAGCTTCAATATTTCTCGCGTAACCCCAGCGTCCAGCGCCATAACGGCATCAGAAAGACTGTCAAAAAGTACGCGGATGTGCGTACCTTCTTCAAGTTGCGGGAAATCAGCAAGGACATATCCCGTTCCTCGTTCAACGACGGTGCGATAACGAGCCAACACGTCTTCAGAAAGTTTGGGGATCGCCCAGACGTCTATTGCCAGCTCGGCCAGACGTTCCGCTCTCTTTTGTATCGCTGCACGATCCCATATTTCACATTGCCCTAACCCCGTGTTCAGGCGTAATGGACTTTCCTTAAAGCCACCTTTTATATCTCGTTTCTTCGCAAATGGACGGTCGCTGTAGCTTGAGTTATAGCCAGTTAACGTTAAATTACCCAACGTATGGAGCCACTTTTTATGGATACGCTTCCATTCCGGACCAAGGTCATCGCGCCACTTCGCCGATAAATTAGGGTTCTGCGGCATGATATGTTCAATCGTATATTCGTCTACGCAGACCCGTTCTTTACGACCGTGGTTTTCAAATCTGCGTAGCCAATAGCTGCGATTACGGAAGTTGTAGAGATCGCGAGTTTTCAGTTCACGTTGAAATTCATCATCATCCGGGAAACGACGGTAGGAAGGTAGTTCCAGCAATTGCGCCGCAATGCTCTCCAGATAACGCTCTTTATCCAGCACTTTGTAAAACGTGGCGAAAGTTTTAGTAAATGAGTTGGTGGGAATGGCACAGACTGCGCGCCGGAAGATATACGACTCAATTAAACGCGCGGCACTTAAAAAATCCGCGGAAGAAAGAATTCCCTGTTTATAGTCGTGATAAAGCACCAACAGGAACGGCCATGCAGCATCAACTTTAAGTTCCCGCAGATCCTGAAACGCCATCTTTAATATTTTGTCTTTTTCGCTATCCAGCGCCATCGCACAAAAATAGTCAGCAAACGTACGAATATCCGCAACCAGCGCCTCCATCCCACTATCCATCACTCCAGGTTTTCGCGCATAGCGTTTAAAGGCTTCATAGACATCACCAATTCGCGGAATCTCACCTGTTTTTACCGTCAGGTAATTACGCATAAAACTGTCGAAATAGTCAGTGTATCCCTTCTGACCAAACGCCAGCTCCATGGGCCGCCAGTAATCGTCATACAGTTGGCTTTGATGTTCTGGCTCCAGCCCCATCAAAACATAGTTGCGTACTAGATCCGCCTGACTCAGCGCTTTTCCTGTTGAGTTCATGCTTTCGAAGATTAGTTGCGGATTATCCTGACCGCGATTCAAGGCGACATCCACAATAAGCAGTTTGGAAAGGCCCTGACATAACGCGGTGAAATTGCCGTGGAGTTTGCCTATTTGCTCATAGAAAAACTCAAAATTCTCTTTCACGCGTAGAGAGCAATTTTCTGCCAGCGGTTTTTGCCTAATCAATGCCAGCAGGCTTTCTCTGTCCGTTTGCGTAAGCAGTAACTTAAAACCACGCTCGCCCGATTCATACGGATTGAGCAGATAATAGTTTCGTAATTTCATGGCGGAGAAACCATCCATCACCTCGTCATCGCCAAGATGTCTGGACAACGCTTCCAGCAATAACATCGCCGTTGTCAGGCGTTGCTGACCGTCAATCACCAGTAATGGCGAGATCCCCGAAACCTGATATAGGCCCTGTTCGATATACACCACCGAGCCGATGAAATGCGCCGGGACATCATCACGCTGCCCGGCACGTATTACATCGTCCCAGAGCTGGCGGCACTGTTCCTCTGACCATGAATAAGTACGCTGATAAATGGGAATAACGAATTGCTGAGAGCGTTTTAGAAAATCGAGTAATCGGGCTTCGGTGGCTTTCATGAATGACTCCTGTCAAATTGCGCTGGCAAACGGCGTCATTATGCTGCGAATAGCAAAATCAAGTAACTATATTTCTGTTACTACGAAAACATCATATTCTAGGAAATCTCTTAATACAGCACGAAACTTCTCGTGCAATCATTCATTAAAGCAATGATTAAATCGAATTTATATAAATTATAAATTAATCTTTTCCTTTATAATTCGAAACTATAATTATGACATCAACTAATTAGATAATCCCCCCTCCCTGATACGTAAAAAACTTGTTACAGATTATCGTGACATGTTCTAAAAATCACTCTAATAATAAAAAACAAAATTATTTGATAATAAATATAACCAACAGAACTTTCTTTGCCCATCGCAGTCATAATATCGAGAATATCATTAATGTCACAACGTGTTCATTCTCAAAAGTGAAAATAACTTACAAGGAAACAAATTATGGCCGAAGGATTAAAAATGTTTTATGCTCGCTATATAAGCGATAAAACTAATGCCATACCAGTATCAGATATCAAACCAGAAGCAAAAGATGGGTTGATATGTCAATACTGTGAAGCAAAAATTAGTTTAGTTTCTGCTCATAAACGTAACGGAAGGCAAGTTTCGGCATATTTACGTTTGCAAAAAAACGCTAAACATTCAACCAATTGTGATAATATGGTACGTTCCGCCGTAAACAAATTTGTTGCTCAGTCTCGAAATGCTGAAGATGATGAACCAATCTTTGAAGAAGAGAATAAAACCATTATTTTCCGGATGAATATATTGATAAAGTCTGGCAATGCAATGAAAGCAGCACTCATCGCAATGAATAACGAGCCTGACCCTGAGAAAAAGTCTCGAAAAAGAACGCAATATCAACGATTAGAAAAACAACTTAGTAGTTATTTAAACTCTGCGTCAGGCATAGCAAAGATTAGAGCCAGAATTGAAGAAAGCAGTGATAAAAAATTACTTTCAGATCTTATTAAAATAGATCTTTACGATCAAACAATAAATTGGAATGATTTTTTCTACGATGAAGATCGTTATCCAATTCTGTTCAAAAGAGCAAACAAGATAAATCACCCTATAGCGATTTTACTCACTGTCAAAGAACCACAAAAATGTGTCGAAAAGTCCGATGGGAAATTTTACTCACTGAAAGGTGAGATCTGTAATGTAAACAACAACGATAACACTAAAAATTATTTTTCTCCATCATTAACGAGTTTCTCCTCAAGTTTATTGAATACCCTTAAACCTCAAGAAGAGATTATTGTGGTAGGTTATTTCAGAACATCAACCAATCCATGGAAAAATGGAATAACCTATAAAAACTTAAATTTTATAATTAATGATAAAAAACAGATAAAACTATTAAAAGGTTGAGTCAAGGAACTCATTCATATCATTTATAATTTACTCGGGCTTTCTTTCTCTTCACCGATGCTATATTCATGCTTGTAGCCCGTTGCGGATATTCCCCCTTCCGCCGTCGAAGAGAGCGAACATATGCGGTTGCTGCGCCAGGTGTGCAGGCTGTCGGCGCGTAAACAAAAGCAGGTGCAGGAGTTTATTGGGGTGATTAGTCGCAAAACGTCATGCTAAGTTTCTCTCCCCTTCCCCACACGGGAAGGGGAATTGCCCCCTCACTCCACATCCTCCCTGCGTAGCCCAATATCCCTCAACCGTTCATCACTCATCTGCTGTAACACCCGCCGAGTCTGCTTTTTCAGCCACCAACTCCTCACCGCCTGCCAGAGTTGCACAAGTCCGATAAACGGCGCTTTAGCTTTGTTTTCGTGAAATTCCATCAGCTGCCTCCTCATCTTTCAGAGGCTTCATCATCCGCCTTCTGGCAGCTCACAATACAGATGCAAATATTACTTTTATTTAACATACAGACAGGTTAAAACAGCATCTGCATCCGGTTTTTTAGCCTCATCTGTACCGGTTTTTCTCTCTGTATGGTCCAAAGAAGGAATACAGCATGACGCGTTACCAACATCTGGCGACTCTGCTTGCCGGGCGGATTGAGCAAGGGCTGTATCGTCACGGGGAGAAATTGCCGTCGGTGCGCAGCTTAAGTCAGGAGCACGGCGTCAGCATCAGCACCGTGCAGCAGGCGTATCAGACGCTGGAGACGATGAAGCTTATCACTCCGCAACCACGTTCGGGTTATTTTGTCACGCAACATAAAGCCCAGCCGCCAGTGCCGCCAATGACACGTCCGGTGCAGCGCCCGGTGGAAATTACCCAGTGGGATCAGGTGCTGGATATGTTGAAAGCGCATAGCGACAGTTCTATTGTTCCGTTCAGTAAAAGCACGCCGGATGTCGAAGCGCCCAGCCTGAAACCGCTCTGGCGGGAGCTAAGTCGGGTGGTGCAGCATAATCTACAAACCGTTCTCAGCTATGATTCATTAACCGGTCAGCGGGTATTGCGCGAGCAGATTGCCCGACTGATGCTCGACAGCGGCTCGGTGGTCACCGCTGATGACATTGTCATCACCAGCGGCTGTCATAACTCGATGGCGCTGGCGTTAATGGCAGTGTGTAAACCAGGCGATATCGTCGCGGTCGAATCGCCCTGTTATTACGGTTCGATGCAGATGCTGCGTGGCATTGGCGTGAACGTGATTGAAATCCCGACCGATCCAGAAACTGGCATCAGCGTTGAAGCGCTGGAACTGGCGCTGGAACAGTGGCCGATTAAAGGCATCATTCTTGTGCCAAACTGTAATAATCCGCTGGGATTTATTATGCCGGACGCGCGCAAACGGGCCGTTCTCTCTCTCGCTCAGCGTCATGATATTGTAATTTTTGAAGATGATGTCTACGGCGAGCTGGCAACGGAGTATCCGCGCCCGCGGACCATTCATTCCTGGGATATCGACGGCCGGGTGCTGCTGTGCAGCTCGTTCAGTAAAAGCATTGCGCCTGGCCTGCGCGTGGGTTGGGTCGCGCCGGGACGTTATCACGATAAACTGCTACATATGAAATATGCCACCAGCAGCTTTAATGTACCGTCCACGCAAATGGCGGCAGCAACATTTGTACTGGAAGGTCACTATCATCGCCATATCCGGCGTATGCGGCAGAACTATCAGCGCAATATGGCGCTTTATACCTGCTGGATACGGGAATATTTTCCCTGCGAAATCTGTATTACGCGCCCGAAAGGCGGATTTTTGCTGTGGATAGAATTGCCTGAACAGGTCGATATGGTCTGCGTCGCGCGGCAGCTGTATCGCATGAAAATCCAGGTGGCGGCAGGCTCGATTTTCTCGGCCTCCGGCAAATACCGTAATTGTCTGCGCATCAACTGCGCTTTGCCGCTCAGCGAAACCTATCGCGAAGCACTGAAGCAAATTGGCGAGGCCGTGTATCGGGCAATGGAATAATTTCGAAATAGTGGCGAAACACCTGATTTACTCTCACGAATCACCTGTAACTCGTTTTATCTCTGCTGGGCCATCGCCACGTTCCAGCATGGCTTAGGCCAAGCGCGCTTTGTTCATGCCGGATGCGGCGTGAACGCTTTATCCGGCCTACAAACCGCGAAAATTCAATAGATTGCAGAGATTATGTAGGTCTGATAAGCGTAGCACATCAGGCAGCTTTGCGTTTGTCATCGGCCTCTGATTAGTACTCGATCCATGGATCGCGCTTGCTTTCAGGCAAGGGCTGATCTAATGCCTGCATTTGCTCTGCCGAAAGTCCGGTAATCTTTTGTATCCATTCAGGATCCGCCCCATTCTGCAACAACAATCGGAGGAGGCTCTGTTCCCCTTCTTCTTTCCCTTCTTTCCTCCCCCTCTCCCTTCCCAACAGCCATCCATCATTATGAATTCGCTCTGCAATGGTCATTATTCGCTCCCTGTGTTGTGGCATTCGACTGGTTAGTTCGCTGATAAACTCTTTAAAACTCGCTTCATCGCCAGCCAGTAAAATGTAATTTAACAGCGCGGTTATCTGGCTGTCATTAGCGCACTCTGTAACCAGTAATACTACCAGTTGGTCGATAAGCCCCATCAGATCGCGCTGGCGAATATGCTTTTGGATCAACTCCAACAGGGCGACTCTGCGATGCTGCACAATCTCGTCGTCTGGCACGACAGTGATATCCACCAGCGGGAACGCGGCGTTATAAAGCTTCCGTGCGGTAGTTGGGTCGGCAAATTCGTCCAGCCAGCACAGGGACCAGGGATAAGGACTACGGCTACCGTGATAAAACAGCATCGGGATGACCAGCGGTAGCGACCGGCGTTTATCATGCTCGATATGGCGCTGCATCACCGCCATGGAATAGCGCATCAGACGAAACGCCATATGGATATCCTCGCGGCTCTGATGTTCAATCACCACATAGATATAGCCATCGCCTTCGCGGGTCTTTACCGACCATAAAATATCGGAGTGTAGCGCCCGCAATTTTTCATCGACAAAGCTGGCAGATTCCAGTTTTAAGGTGTCGAGATCGCACAGTTCACGTAAGCCTTTTGGTAAATGGATCTCCATAAAATCCCGCGCAGTGTCAGGGTGCGTGAGAAAGGTTTTAAATAATGCATCATGCGGCGTGCTGGTCGTGAAGTTTGTCATGGCGATCCATCACCTGTTGATAAGATGACCCGACTTTAGCGACTAATAAAACCATTCTCACCCGGCAATTTCCCATTCCCCGAGGCACTTTCCAGGCTATTTTTGTTCTCCTGCAAGCGATACATTTTTATGGAAGATATCTCGCTTTTTGCGTTTTCTTACCGTCAGGCTCTATTCTTACGATATGAATAAAATCATTGAACTCCGACGCGCCAAAATGCTGGCGCTCTCTTTGCTGCTCGTTGCTGCCGCGACTTTTATCGTTACGCTGTTTTTGCCGCCCAACTTTTGGGTGAGCGGCGTGAAGGCGATTGCCGAAGCGGCGATGGTCGGCGCGCTGGCGGACTGGTTTGCGGTGGTGGCGCTGTTTCGCCGCGTGCCGATACCGATTATTTCTCGCCATACGGCGATTATTCCGCGTAATAAAGACCGGATTGGCGAAAATCTCGGCCAGTTCGTGCAGGAAAAATTTCTCGATACTCAATCGCTGGTAGCGCTAATCCGGCGTCATGAACCGGCGTTGTTAATTGGCAACTGGTTTAGTCAGCCGGAAAACGCCCGTCGCGTTGGACAGCATCTGTTGCAGATCATGAGTGGTTTTCTCGAACTGACCGATGATGCGCGTATTCAACGTCTGCTTAAGCGTGCGGTGCATAAGGCGATCGATAAAGTGGATCTTTCCGGCACCAGTGCACTGATGCTGGAGAGCATGACCAAAAACGATCGTCATCAGGTGCTGCTCGATACGTTAATCGCACAACTGATCGCCCTTCTCCAGCGCGACAAATCACGCAAGTTTATCGCCCAGCAGATCGTCCGCTGGCTGGAGAGCGAGCATCCGCTGAAAGCCAAAATTTTGCCCACTGAATGGCTGGGCGAACATAGCGCGGAGTTGGTTTCTGACGCCGTGAATTCTTTGCTTGATGATATCAGCCGCGATCGCGCACATCAGATCCGCCATGCGTTTGATCGCGCTACCTTCGCGCTGATCGATAAATTGAAAAACGATCCGGAAATGGCGGCGCGGGCCGATGCCGTGAAAAGTTATCTGAAAGAAGATGAGGCATTTAACCGCTATCTTGGTGAATTGTGGGGGGATTTACGGGAATGGCTGAAAGCGGATATCAACAGCGACGATTCTCGCGTGAAAGAACGTATTGCTCGTGCAGGACAGTGGTTTGGCGAGACGTTAATTGCCGATGATGCCCTGCGCGCCTCGTTAAATGGTCATCTGGAACAGGCCGCGCACCGCGTCGCGCCAGAGTTTTCGGCATTCCTGACGCGCCACATCAGCGATACGGTAAAAAGCTGGGATGCGCGGGATATGTCCCGGCAAATCGAGTTAAATATCGGCAAAGATCTCCAGTTTATCCGCGTTAACGGCACGCTGGTCGGCGGTTGTATTGGGCTGATATTGTATTTGTTGTCGCAGATCCCGGCCTTGCTACCCTTCAGCAATTTTTAGGAAGCGATAAAAATTATGCCAGGGGCGAACTGAGAAAAGCAGCTACAGTTTCAGCAAAACCGATAATGCCCCTACTTCTATTTTTCTGATCTGGTGGTCAGTGAAGCTATCTGCGACAGCAAAAAGAAAATGTACGAATACATGGCGGCGTTTAAACCTGTTCATGTAATGCAACAGCCGAACGGCGTTAAGGATTCATTAAGATCGCTACGTATACTTCTCGATATCTTATTGATTTGCCTTAAAGGGATTACCGTGACAAAAAGTATTTCGTTAAGTAAACGCATCTCCGTTATTGTGATTCTTTTTGCCATTGTGGCAGTGTGTACTTTCTTCGTGCAATCTTGCGCCCGTAAAAGCAATCATGCAGCATCATTTCAGAATTACCACGCCACCATTGACGGCAAAGAAATTGCAGGTGTAACGAATAATATCTCCTCGCTGACCTGGTCGGCACAGAGCAATACTCTGTTTAGCACTATCAACAAGCCCGCGACGATTGTTGAAATGACCACCAATGGCGATTTGATCCGCACTATTCCTCTGGATTTTGTTAAGGATCTCGAGACGATCGAATACATTGGCGATAATCAGTTTGTCATTAGCGATGAGCGCGATTATGCCATTTATGTGATTTCACTTAATGCCAACTCGGAAGTAAAAATCCTCAAAAAAATAAAAATCCCGCTGCAGGAAACCCCGACCAATTGTGGTTTTGAAGGGCTGGCCTATTCTCCTGCCGATCAAACTTTCTGGTTTTTTAAAGAGAAAAATCCGATCGAGGTCTACAAAGTGAGCGGGCTGTTGCGTAACGATGAATTACACATCAGCAAAGACCAGACATTACAGCAGCAGTTTAATTTAGATGATGTTTCTGGCGCAGATTTTAACCCACAAAAAAATAGCTTGTTGGTGTTGTCTCATGAATCACGCGCACTCCAGGAAGTAACCGTAACAGGAGACGTGATCGGCGAAATGTCGTTAACCAAAGGCAAGTATGGCCTTTCACATAACATCAAACAGGCCGAAGGGGTTGCGATGGATGCCTCTGGTAATATTTATATCGTTAGCGAACCAAATCATTTTTATCGCTTTACCCCTAAATAATCACATTAACAGGCTGGCATGTTTCACTTTTTTGTTATTAACTTGTTAATTACAAAAAATACAAACAAGGTTAAACATGCCTCCGTCCTCGCATCCCGTAGAACGCTTTTCTTTCAGCACCGCGCTTTTCGGGATGCTGGTTCTGACCTTAGGTATGGGATTAGGTCGCTTCCTTTATACACCTATGTTGCCCGTCATGATGGCGGAAGGGGCGTTTTCATTTAGCCAGCTCTCGTGGATTGCCAGCGGCAACTATGCGGGGTATCTGGCTGGCAGTCTGCTATTTTCGTTTGGCGCATTTCACCAGCCGTCGCGTCTGCGCCCATTTCTGTTGGCTTCTGCCCTGGCGAGCGGATTGTTGATCCTCGCAATGGCATGGTTGCCATCATTTATCCTGGTGTTATTGATTCGCTTCCTGGCGGGTGTCGCCAGCGCTGGAATGCTGATTTTTGGTTCGACGCTGATTATGCAGCACACGCGCCATCCTTTTGTGCTGGCAGCTTTGTTTTCTGGCGTTGGCATTGGCATCGCGCTGGGCAATGAATATGTTCTGGCAGGCCTGCATTTTGCCCTCTCCTCGCAAACGTTATGGCAAGGCGCCGGGGCGCTTTCTGGCATGATGCTGATTGCACTTACGCTTTTAATGCCCTCGAAAAAACACACCGTCGCGCCAACGCCATTGGCAAAAACGGAGCAACAGATAATGAGCTGGTGGTTACTGGCTATTCTGTACGGCCTGGCGGGATTTGGTTATATCATCGTAGCGACTTACCTGCCGCTCATGGCGAAAGATGCAGGCTCACCATTGTTAACCGCCCATCTCTGGACGTTAGTCGGCTTATCAATTGTGCCTGGTTGCTTTGGCTGGCTATGGGCAGCAAAACGTTGGGGAGCATTACCCTGCCTGACGGCGAATTTACTGGTGCAGGCTGTCTGTGTGCTGCTTACTCTCGCCAGCGACTCGCCTCTCTTGCTTATCATCAGTAGTATCGGTTTTGGCGGTACCTTTATGGGCACGACATCTCTGGTGATGACTATCGCCCGCCAACTGAGCGTACCGGGAAATCTCAATCTTTTAGGCTTTGTGACGCTCATTTACGGCATTGGGCAAATCCTCGGCCCGGCGCTAACCAGTATGCTCGGCAATGGAACATCGGCGCTTGCCAGCGCCACTCTCTGCGGCGCGGCGGCGTTGTTTATTGCTGCGCTTATCAGCACAGTGCAATTATTTAAGCTACAAGTGGTCACTTCATGAGGGCTGTTTCCCTTACCACTCAAGAAACTCAACCTCAACCATTGATGTCAGCCAGACCCCGTTTTCCGCTTGCCAGAAAGGGATCCCTCGTTTCGCCATTTCCTGTGCTTTGACGGTTAAGATAACCGGCGAACCGTGTCTTGCCCCAACTTTGCGGGCCGTTGCTTCATCAGCAGAGAGATGCACATGATGACGCTCCCCTGCAATCAGCCCCTGTTTTTTTATCGCCTCAAGAAAACGGCTTGCCGTACCGTGGTAGAGAAATTGTGGCGGTGTTTTTTCGATGAAGGCAATGGCGACCTGCGAAGTCGAATGCCCCTGAACGGCGCGAATACACGTACCATCACTGGAATAACTAAAGCGCTTCTTATCGCTGGTGGCGACCACAGTATCCAGTAATGCGCGGGTTAACCGCTTGCCAGCTTTTTGTGCACAGAGTATGAGCTTATCGATATCCGCCCATCCTTCACGGTCCAGCACGATGCCAATCGCCTCCGGTTTATGTCGGAGGACAAAACTTAAAAACTTGCTCGTCTCTGCCAGCTCTTTGTCGTTGTATTTTGCCATTTTGCATTCGTCCTTGTATTCGCCGCCTTTACTCACCAGCTGTTATTGTCACTGTGTTTATGAATTATCTGCAACTCAATCCTTACAGGAAAGTTCTCCGCGCAGCGTAATTTTTCCACGTAGCCGCCACAAGCATACATAATGGGGATTGTTATGGCACAACAAGGGGATGCTGTAGCTGGCGTGTTAACCGACCATGATGTCACCGTTTTACTGCCCGCGATGTATTTAATGGGCAACCCGGTGCAAAATGTCGATCGCTGCATGGAGACAGCTAAAGTGAATGCCAAAGGCTACCCGCACATCATTGCCGTCGGGGTGATTAACGCATTGCTGTCGATCTGGGTTATGCAGCTTATTGTTTAACAAGGAGTTACCATGATTGATTATTCCGCAGCCGGTTTTACCCTGCTGCAGGGAGCGCATTTGTATGCGCCCGAAGATCGGGGAATTTGCGATGTCCTCGTCGCTAACGGCAAGATTATTGCCGTTGCCAACAACATCCCTTCTGACATCGTACCGGACTGCACAGTTGTCGATCTCAGCGGGCAGATCCTCTGCCCAGGTTTTATTGATCAACACGTCCATTTAATTGGCGGCGGCGGCGAAGCTGGCCCTACCACACGTACGCCGGAAGTGGCATTAAGTCGTCTGACAGAAGCAGGCGTCACGTCAGTGGTTGGTCTGCTCGGCACCGACTCTATCTCTCGCCACCCGGAATCCTTACTCGCCAAGACTCGTGCGCTCAATGAAGAAGGCATCAGCGCCTGGATGCTGACCGGTGCTTATCATGTGCCTTCCCGTACCATTACAGGCTCGGTGGAAAAAGATGTGGCGATTATCGATCGCGTGATTGGCGTGAAATGTGCCATCTCAGACCACCGCTCGGCCGCGCCGGATGTTTATCATCTGGCCAATATGGCGGCGGAATCCCGCGTTGGAGGTTTGCTCGGCGGTAAACCTGGCGTCACCGTGTTCCACATGGGTGACAGCAAAAAGGCGTTACAGCCCATCTATGACCTTCTTGAGAACTGCGACGTCCCCATCAGCAAGTTGCTGCCGACCCACGTTAACCGCAACGTTCCGTTGTTTGAGCAGGCGCTGGAGTTCGCGCGCAAAGGCGGCACAATCGATATCACCAGCAGCATTGACGAACCGGTCGCCCCTGCCGAAGGTATTGCCCGCGCCGTTCAGGCGGGTATTCCGCTGGCTCGCGTTACCCTTAGCTCCGACGGCAACGGCAGTCAGCCGTTCTTTGACGATGAAGGGAATTTAACGCATATCGGTGTTGCGGGTTTTGAGACGTTGCTGGAAACCGTGCAAGTGTTGGTTAAAGACTATGGCTTTAGTATCAGCGATGCTCTGCGTCCACTCACCAGTAGCGTCGCTGGTTTCCTCAACCTGACCGGTAAAGGCGAAATTCTGCCGGGCAATGACGCGGATCTGTTAGTGATGACACCGCAGTTGCGTATTGAGCAGGTATACGCTCGCGGCAAACTGATGGTCAAAGACGGCAAAGCGTGTGTGAAAGGGACGTTTAAAACTGCATAAGCAGTTCCGAACGCTTGAACAGGCGACTGGCGTTGAGCTGTTTAATCGCCAAAGGCAACGCTACAACTCCTGTGTGGGGCGATTTATTAACCGCCCCCTGACATGCCACTGCGAGTTACGTTTCAGCACTTTTTGGCTCTTCATGGGCCAATTATTCAAGCAAGTTGCCTTCGGCAGCTGTGGAATATCTGGCTACCGGAGTACGCCATACAACAAGAAATTCGCAGCGGGCAGCTCATTGTCCTGAATCGGGACGAATTAGTTATCCCGCATTCCGGATGAATCCCGTTGCAGAGCGTTTCTGGCGTGAACTGCGTGGGCTAAAGATTGAACCTGGCTGAAAGTCCCGGTATTGAACTATGCCAGCTCCCCTTCTGCCAGACCAGGTCAAACGTTAGCGGCTCATCATCGTGGTACAGCATCATCTCCAGACTAATGACCAACTCGTGGCAATAGACTGCTTTCAGATTGACCTGCAATGCCGCAATCCGTGGCTCATGAAATAAAAGCGCGGAACGTAACTGGCGGCAATACCAACTCTGGAGAAGCTTGTCGCTCTGATTATGCCCTTGCCACTCAGGCATGCCTGAAACAAGTAATATTGGTAGCGGTGAATGGGGAGAACTAAAAAGTTGAAAGAGATCCCGACATACGGAATCACGCAGCGATAACGTATTGTTCCCTGTACTTTCAGGTAATACCGTCTGAACTGATTGGCGCATCATTTTGCGCACTCCTGACGTTTAGTGGCATCTGTATCCTGCCCTGGCTGCTGGACACCACTGGGTTGATGCTCATATTCCATAATCATTCCTTTATGCTCATTGCGTCCCTGGCACTTTCATAAGGGATTTATAAGATCCGCCAAAGATAAAACACTGTACAGAAAAGAATATCCACTGACTTTTTATTTAAAAAGGTATCATTTGACAAAAGTCATTAAACATAACGGAAATATGTTAACATATTCTGATTATTCCGAATAATTTCTCAGCGTTAAACTGATATATAATTATTCCAAAACAATATATCGTACGTAATGATTAAATTACGCATAATATATTCTGCAGAACATAATTAATTATTCAGGGAACATACATAGTGCAAAGCGGTTCAACTTTGCACCAGAAATGAGGGATCAGGCGTCCACTTTATCCAACGGCCACGAATCAAACAGATAACCATCGAAATAGATGTCATCGACGTTAGAGAACTCCAGCAAGCGCTGCTTCACATTCTCCAGATGCTGCCACATCGCCAGTTTTGCCGCGCGGGCATCTTTTTTGATTAACGCAGCCAGGATCTGTTTGTGATCGTCTAACCACTCTTTGCGGTATAAGCTGTCATCGAGATGGCTATGTAACTGGATCCACATTGGATTATTTTCCCGCCACTCCCAGGACTGACGGAACAGTTCCACCAGCATGCTGTTATGCGTGGCTTCAGCAATAGCGAGGTGGAACTGCATGTCGCCGCTTTCGCTACTACCCGGCGCGCTGGAAGCCAGTTCACGCTCTTCCAGTTGCAATGCCTGACGCATTTTAACGATGTCTTCGCGGGTAGCCTGCAAAGCGGCAAACTCGGCGATGTTACTTTCCAGCAACTGGCGCGCCTGTAACAGTTCAAAAGGACCGGCGTCATTGCAGACGTTGGCCTCAGCGCTCTCTGCATTATGGCTGGGTAAACTGTCGAGCACATAAATACCGGCACCACGTCGTACTTCTACCAGCCCTTTGATCTCCAGCATGATCAGTGCCTCACGTACCACCGTGCGGGTGACATCCAGCATTTCTGCGATTTCACGCTCCGGCGGTAGCCGTTCGCCAGGATTGTACGGCGTCTTAAGGATCAGATCGCGGATCATCGCCCCAACTTCCTGGTAAGGTCTTTGCGCAGAGGTGGCAGATTTCATGATGTTGTGTCCGTTAGATGCGATTAATCAAATTATTGCCGGATGCGGCGTGAACGCCTTATTCGGCCTACAAAGAGTGCGTATTCAATAAATTGCGATTGATCCGTAGGCCCGCCAGGCTTGCTTACCGGGCAATTTTACGTTGGCCGTTAATTTCAAACTATACCATCAGCACTGGAAGTTGGCACGTACAGGTGGGCAAAAAACGAAAACTGGTCAACCAAATATGATTTTGATTGACCAGTAAGTCTGTAGGGTAATCAGTCAGTTACAGTGCAGCCACACACTCACGCGCGCCGCGCTCGCACAGCTGCTGATATGCCGCAGTCACCGCGCCAACAAAGTCTGCATTTTGCGGCAGATCATCGGCAAAGATACCGCTCAGGCCCAGCAACGCTTTCACGCGGTCTGCGCCCTGATACTGCGCATTGATCTTCTGGAACTCGGCCAGCATCGGGTCTACCACGTCGATAGCATTACCCTGCTCATCCACGCCCTGGGTGTAACGCATCCAGCCCGCTACGCCAAGCGCCAGGTGACGCCAGCTACCGCCGTTTTGCAGGTGTAAACGCACCGGGTCCAGCAAACGCTGCGGTAACTTCTGGCTGCCGTCCATCGCAATCTGCCAGGTACGGTGACGCAGAGACGGGTTGCTGAAACGCTCGATCAGCAGCGTCGCATAGGCGTTCAGATCCGTCCCTTCCGGCATTGACAGCGTTGGTGCTTGTTCCTGCATCATCAGGGCAAAGGCCGCTTTGCGGTAATCCGGGTTAGTCATGGTGTCGGCAATGGTTTCATAACCGCCGAGGTAACCGAGGTACGCCAGGAAAGAGTGGCTGCCGTTAAGCATACGCAGTTTCATCATTTCGAACGGTACAACATCCGCAACAAACTGCGCGCCGACTTTATCCCAGTCCGGACGACCATTAACGAAGTTATCTTCAATGACCCACTGACGGAATGGTTCGCAGGCAATGGCACACGGGTCATAAACGCCCAGCTGGTCAGCAATTTCCTGCAACGTTTCAGGCGTCGCCGCCGGAACGATACGGTCAACCATGGTGCACGGGAAGGTGACGTTCTCTTCAATCCATTCCGCCAGTTGCGGGTCACGCGCCTGGGCCAGCCCCAGAACGGCAACTTTCGCCACATGACCATTTTCACGCACGTTATCACAGGACATCACCGTAAACGCTTTCAGCCCTTTTTCACGACGCAGACGCAGGGCTTCTACGATGTAACCAATTGCGGACTTCGGCGCAGTCGGGTTTTCCAGATCGTGCTTGATCAGCGGGTTATTGAGATCCAGCTGACCGCTTGCCGCATCGGCACAGTAGCCTTTTTCCGTGACCGTCAGGGAGACAATCGCCGTCTGCGGACGCGCCATCGCGTTGAGAATACCTTCGCAACCGTCGATTTCCGGATGCAGGGCTTCTTTCATCGAACCAATAATTTTCAGCTCGGTGCTTTCCGCGCCTTTTTCCGCCACGGTGTATAGCAGCTGCTGTTTTTTCAGGTTTTCGATCAGCACGCGGTCGTTGCCTGGCATCAGGTTAACTTCGCAGATACCCCAGTCGCTATCGGTGCTTTCCAGCAGGTGATGGGTATACAGCGCCTGGTGCGCGCGGTGAAACGCCCCGCAACCGAGATGCACAATGCGTGATTCCAGACGAGAATGATCCCATGACGGGCGGGCAACCGGCAGATTGCTGTCAACAATAGTAGTCATCGTAAACTCCAGAATCCGTCTTCAGAGAGTGACGGCAAGGAAGAAGGAACCGGCACGGCGCGCAGCCATGCCGGTGGATATTAACGGCTAAAGAAAGCGCGCTGGATCGCCAGTTCGACACCGCGAACTTCGGCCAGGCCTTTCAGACGACCAATCGCGGAGTAACCTGGGTTGGTTTTCTTCTTCAGGTCGTCCAGCATCTGGTGACCGTGGTCCGGACGCATCGGGATCAGGTCTTCTTTGCCTTCCGCTTTACGACGGTGTTCTTCTTCAACAATCGCTTTCACCACTTCGTACATATCAACGTCACCGTTCAGGTGCGCCGCTTCGTGGAAGGTTTTCGGGTTATCTTCACGCATGGTGGAGCGCAGATGGGTGAAGTAAATACGCGGACCGAACTGCTTGATCATATCAACCAGATCGTTGTCAGCACGCACGCCGTAGGAACCGGTGCACATGGTGAAACCGTTCGCCATGCTGTTTACGGTATCAACCATCCACTGCATATCTTCAATGGTGGAAACGATACGCGGCAGGCCGAGGATCGGGCGCGGCGGATCGTCCGGGTGAACAGCCATACGCACGCCAACTTCTTCGGCAACTGGAATGATCGCTTTCAGGAAGACGGCAAAGTTTTCGCGCAGCTTCGCTTTGTCGATATCTTTGTACAACTCCAGGTGTTTACGGAACTGGTCGAGGGTATAACCTTCTTCCGCACCCGGCAGACCTGCGATGATGTTACGGGTCAGACGCGCTTTGTCTTCGTCGCTCATAGTGGCGAAGCGAACTGCTGCCTGAGCAATTTCTTCTTCGGTGTAATCCGCTTCCGCGCCTGGACGTTTCAGGATATGCATTTCGAATGCAGCGAATTCGATCTGGTCGAAGCGCAGAGCTTTGGAGCCGTCTGGCAGCACGTATTCAAGGTCAGTACGGGTCCAGTCGAGCACCGGCATGAAGTTATAGCACACGGTGCGGATACCGCACTGCGCCAGGTTGCGCAGGGTCTGCTGATAGTTAGCGATCCACTGCTCATAGTTGCCAGTGTGGGTTTTGATATCTTCGTGAATTGGCACGCTTTCCACGACAGACCACACCAGACCTGCGTCTTCAACGATAGCCTTGCGTTTGAGGATCTCTTCAACGGACCATACTTCGCCGTTCGGGATATGGTGCAGCGCGGTAACCACGCCAGTTGCGCCCGCCTGACGGACATCAGCTAAAGAAACCGGATCGTTAGGGCCGTACCAGCGCCAGGTCTGTTCCATGTTTATTCCTCTTTCACGTAGTGGGTTCAACAGCGAAGAGACGCGGAACCCCGGAGTTGTTTAGGTATCCGAAAGAACGACCAGACCGCAGCCGTGGCGTTGCATCGGATGAGATGGCGTATAAGTTCTACCTTTTGGTAATACATGTCAACCTGAAATCTAAAATTGGTTAACCACATCACAAGAAATCTACTCTCCTGCCGGTTGACGCAAATGACAACAAAGGAAGATCAGCAGTTAGTGAGCGGGGGATGTGACATTCATCGCAATAATGGTTGACCAATTTACATAACGTGTCGTCCAACATAACAATGGATTAACCTGGAGAGGTAAAATGTTATTGGTTTCTCGGCGATTGTAGTGGTGATGCTGACAGCGTGGATTATAAAACGCCTTATACCCCTGATGCTTCTCTCTTAACCTGCTTCCCCCATTGCATAAGTTGTGACCGACACAACAAAACTGATGTTGTTGCGAAGATTGCTATTTAGTTTTGGTATAAAAGGTATATAGGCACATGGTGCGACATTTGAATTCCAGCGAGCAGGAGTAATTCACAATGAAGAGAACAATAACGGCGCTTGCTATCATGATGGCATCATTTGCCGCGAACGCGTCTGTATTACCGGAAATTCCAGTACCATTTAAAAGTGGTACTGGTGCAATTGATAACAACACTGTCTACATCGGTTTAGGTAGTGCAGGAACATCATGGTATAAGCTGGACACACAGGCCAAAGATAAAAAATGGACAGCTCTGGCTGAATTCCCCGGTGGTGCGAGAGATCAAGCAACGTCCGCATTTATTGATGGTGATTTGTATGTATTTGGCGGTATTGGCAAAAACCAACAAGGTTTAACCAGGGTGTTCAACGATGTGTACAAATATAGCCCAGCAACTAATACCTGGATTAAATTGATGTCACACGCACCGATGGGCATGGCGGGTCATGTGACTTTTGTTCACAACGGCAAGGCTTATGTTACTGGCGGTGTTAACCAAAATATCTTCAATGGCTATTTTGAAGATCTCAAAGAAGCTGGAAAAGATTCAAAAGCTATAGATAAAATCAACGCCCACTATTTTGACAAAAAAGCAGAAGATTATTTCTTCAATAAGTTTTTGTTGTCTTTTGATCCCTCAACACAGCAATGGAGTTACGCTGGCGAATCGCCCTGGTACGGGACGGCTGGTGCGGCGGTTGTGAATAAAGGTGATAAAACCTGGCTTATTAATGGCGAAGCCAAACCAGGATTGCGAACGGATGCCGTATTTGAACTTGATTTTACCGGCAATAACGTAAAATGGAATAAGCTTCCTCCCGTCTCATCACCAGATGGCGTCGCTGGCGGTTTTGCGGGGATAAGCAATGACTTTCTTATATTTGCCGGAGGTGCCGGATTCAAAGGTTCACGGGAAAATTATCAGAACGGTAAGAACTATGCGCATGAAGACCTGAAAAAATCGTATAGCGCTGATATTTATCTGTGGCATAACGGGAAATGGGAGAAATCTGGCGAACTGTCGCAAGGTCGAGCCTACGGGGTATCATTGCCCTGGAATAATAGTCTATTGATTATTGGCGGTGAAATTGCGGGGGGTAAAGCTGTTGCGGATTCAGTGTTGCTCTCAGTGAGAGATAATAAAGTTACTGTGCAAAACTAACTTTTCTGGATTTCCATTGCCTGAAAATAAAGATGTTGTTCATCCTGGAATAAAACGGCTAGCGCGGTTTGCGCAGATACATCCTGCGCCCGCCACATCACGTTAAAAGAGAACTGACAAACGCGCCTGATGAAAATCCAAATAATTTGAGCAAGGGATATAACGGTTCAGCGTACCGAATTCCTGAGAACAAGACGACGGCGCTACGAAGCCGTCATTTCAGTCGGGGGATGATTGTAGACAAATTTGTTGACGCTATTTGCGGTTTTGGCGTGAAAGGTGAGCATTCATTAATTTGATCTATTCACATCCATCAACGCTTTTAACTCCTCCGGCGTAAATGGTGGTTTGCGTCGGTGCAGCATCGCATGGCAATTAGGGCAAACAGGAAGCAAAAAAACAAATGAGATCAAGGTAATATATCTTCGCTTGCAGGCTTGAACAGCAGAAAATTTGCGAGCATGATCGCAATTATTTCACTGCCAGGGATAACAATGGCTTCCAGTAAATCGCTACAGCAGGCAATTGCCAACATAAAAATCTGGCACAAGGGTGAACAGCGCGCGCCGCATAAACCATTGTTACTGCTATACGTATTAGCGGGATACCTGAATGGACATCCGCGCCTTTTCGATTATGGCTCGGAAATCTACGAACCTCTGCACAGTTTACTGGAACGTTTTGGGCCACAGCGTTCACAGTACCGACCTGATATGCCGTTCTGGCGATTACAAGGCGACGGATTCTGGCAATTACACAATGCCGGGCTTTGCTCAACAGCAGGGAGCAGCCGACAACCGCCAGTGAAGGAACTGACTGAATACCACGTTGCAGGCGGTTTCGATGAACAGCACTACGCCCTGGTAACCGGCAATAAAAAACTCATCAACACTCTGGCGCAACAGATACTCGAAGCGCACTTCACCGAGAGTATTCAGGAAGAAATCGCTGACGAGCTGGGTTTTGATCTCCAGCAAATCCGTAAACAGCGCGACCCGTTATTTCGCAAAAATGTATTACGTGCCTATAACTACCAGTGCGCGATATGTGGCTTTAATATGCGCCACGACGACACCACCGTCGCGCTGGAAGCGGCGCATATAAAATGGAAACAGCACGGCGGCCCTTGTGAAATCCCTAATGGCCTGGCGCTTTGCGCAATTCACCATAAAGCCTTTGATAAAGGATCGATTGGCCTGGATGAAAATATGCGGGTGCTGGTATCAGATGCGGTAAACGGCGGAGGTATCGTTGAGAAACTATTCTGGGATTTTGACGGGAAAACTATTGCGTTGCCGCAGGTACGTAAAAATTACCCTTATGAGGGGTTTGTGGAGTGGCATCGGAAAGAGGTTTTTAGGGGGTGAGGTTGATAACAGCATTCACCCTACAACCTTACATTGTATTTAAATTAGAGCTGAGTTAACAGATAGTTGTATATATAACCGGCACTTGTCACAACGATTAACTCAATATAGTTAGAATACCTCATATTAATTAAAAAATAAGTAATGTCACAACAGAGGAAAAGTCACGATGACTCTTGTAGATAGTGTCGAAGCAGGTAGGCTAACGATTAGTGAATTGATTGATGCCCTGGCGAAAGATAAAAATTACACAGCTTCCAGATGGTATCAGCGATACCGTGCGTTTACGACTTTGCTACAGCAAACCTCAACTTTTGCTGAACCTGCAACAGATGGTCTGGTCAAACAGCTTTGGTATGAACGTGATAACGGCATTGCAAGTATTCGCCAGGGCGTTCCATCCTTAGCAGAATATCAGCAAAGCCTGCCACTGCTTAGAGAACTAACTGAACGAATTCGGCAACAGCCGGATGAAGAAACTTACCAATATGTTGGCAATGCACTACAACAAGCTAAAGAAAACGGACTTCTCAAGCGCATGTATTGGAGTTTGAGAAATCGCGTCTTTGCCGCGTTCTCGCCAGAAAACTACACCAGTACTGTGGATGAGAATGCTTTTAATAAAGCAGCAGAATTCTTAAATCAGCACTTCCATCTCGGTTTGGTACTGACCGGAAATTGGTTACAGAAAAACTATGAATTGAAACAAGCCATACACGCCCAATCTCCTGATACAGATCCTTATTACGTGAATATGGCCATCTGGCATCTCTATGAATTGCTCCGTGAACGCGATAATGAACAAAAGCAGGAGAAAGTAGCTAGCACTACATCCATAACCAGCAGTGAGCCCATCGAGAACAAGATCATCCTACATTCACCAACTAACGTGATCTTCTTTGGCCCCCCTGGCACTGGCAAGACCTTCAGGTTGCAGCAAAAAATGAAAGAGTACACTTCTCATGCTGTTCCCGCTGATCGTGATGCCTGGCTGGATTCTCGCCTTGAATCGTTGAACTGGATGCAGGTTATAACGCTGGTGCTGCTCGATCTTGGGAAACGAGCGAAAGTTCGCCAAATTATTGAACATATGTGGTTTCAACGTAAGGCATTATTAAACGGTCGTAATGGCAATCTATCGAATACTGCCTGGGCAGCTTTGCAATCCTATACAGTTCCGGAGTCGCTAACTGTTGATTATAAGAATCGGCGTGAGCCTGCCGTATTTAACAAAACAGATAACAGCGAATGGTTGCTAGTTGATTCACAGCTCGAGCAAGTGGAGGATTTGGTAGAGCTCTACGCCGAACTTAAACGTGGCCCTAAATCTGCCGAAGCCATCCAGCGTTTTGCGGTGGTTACGTTCCACCAATCTTACGGCTATGAAGAATTTATTGAAGGTATACGCGCTCGCTCTGACGAGAGTGGCAATATCTCTTATCCCATTGAGCCGGGTATCTTTATGCGCCTTTGCCAACGTGCGAATGCCGATCCAGGACATCGCTACGCCATTTTTATTGATGAGATCAATCGCGGCAACATATCCAAGATCTTTGGTGAACTGATCTCACTCATTGAAGTTGACAAGCGTGCAGGCATGCCCAATGCAATGAGCCTGCAACTGGCTTATAGCGGTGATCACTTCAGCGTACCCGGCAATGTCGATATCATCGGAGCCATGAATACAGCGGACCGTTCTTTAGCTCTGATGGACACGGCTTTGCGCCGTCGCTTTGACTTTGTCGAAATGATGCCTGATCTCTCTTTACTGAGTGAAGCTAAGGTGAAAGGCATAGAGCTCGAGTCGTTGTTAGAGAAACTCAATAGCCGCATCGAGGCTCTTTACGATCGTGAACATACGCTGGGGCATGCGTTCTTTATGCCGGTAAAAAATGCACTCGATGCCGGTGATGAAGAAGCAGCGTTTAAACAATTGAAGATCGCATTCCAGAAAAAGATCATTCCGCTTTTACAGGAATACTTTTTCGATGACTGGAACAAGATCCGGTTGGTGCTGGCAGACAATCAAAAGCAAGACGACAACCTGCAATTCGTGATTGAGAAAACCGACGGTCTCGATACGCTTTTTGGTAACAACCATGGTTTACGACGCCATGATCAGCAATCAACAGCTTATGAGCTCAAAGATTTCGATCAAGAGATCTGGAATATTCCACAGGCTTATCGTTCAATTTATCAGCCCCAGCAGACTCCCCTTGATGAGCAGGCTGTAAATCATGGGTGAAGTTATCTCCGTTTTTGAATATGACCTACTGGGGAGTGGAAACGCGGCTTCAGTTGGCGCAAAACCGGTGCCTCCACAGGTCTTTAATTATTTAGAAGCGCTTAGCCTGGCAAGTAATCAAGGGAGCCAGTTCCTCAAACTCACCTCTCGCTCAGGCTTCAAATTGCTTCAGGTTCAAAACTACGCAGGGATGCTTTCAACACCTCACGGTTTCCAGCTTGAGATACTGCCCAAGGTTGGTAAAAACCTCACAGCGGCTAATGCACGTCAAACATTGCTGACGATGCTAAGCCATCTGCCTGGGTTTCGACATATTCAAACCCAGCAAGCCACTCTTCAGGCTCAGCGTATGCCTTTGCTTGAGATTTTTATCAATCAGTTTTTGCATAGCGTCAGCCAATTGCTTAAACAAGGTTTACGCTCCGACTATGTGAGCGAGCAAGATAATCTGGCTTTTATGAAGGGCAAGCTGATGCTTTCTTCACAGCTGCGACATAACGCGGTGAATCGCCATAAGTTTTGTGTCGATTATGATGACTACATGCCTGACTGTGCAGCCAATCGGCTCTTACACTCCGCGCTAGATAAGCTTCTTAGTCTAAAGCTGTCATCAGAGAATCAACGCTGGCTTTACGAACTGCGCTTTGCGTTTGACGGTATTCCACTTAGCCGGGATATTGAACGTGATATAAACAACTTACGCCTCGAGCGTGGTATGGCTCATTACAACGAGCCAATGGCATGGGCGCAATTGATCCTGAGGGGAATGAGCCCGAGTGCTTTGCAGGGAAACACCAAAGCGATATCATTTTTGTTCCCTATGGAAGCGGTATTTGAATCCTTTGTGGCACAGACCCTACCCTACGAATTACCTTCTCACCTCAAAGTTTTACCTCAAGCAGCAACTTATTCTTTGGTAAAGCATGGACTTAAAGATTGCTTTAAGCTTCGCCCCGACTTGCTGATTCAATCACACAAACCAGTTCAAACCGAAATGGTGATGGATACAAAATGGAAGCTGGTGAATAGCAGCCAGCAAACAAAATCACTCTATGGACTGGCACAAGCTGACTTCTATCAAATGTTTGCCTACGGACAAAAATATCTTGGGGGGCATGGCGAAATGTATCTGATTTACCCTGCACATGATGACTTTAACCAACCCATACAGCAGCATTTTGCTTTCTCGGATACCTTAAAATTATGGGTTGTGCCATACCAGATAACGGCAAAACGCGGTGAGAGGATGATGTGGCCGAATGACGTGTCCTGTACAATGAGCCCCAAGCAGGATCGGATGGCTGCTTCAGTATCCTATAGTGGAGGCATGAGATGACCCATGAATACCAGCGACAAAGCCTGGAACAACTAATTACTCAGCAAACAGCAACAGCCAAAAGCGCCGCCGTTGTATTTAATGAGAACCAAACCCTCTGGCAAACACTTGGCTTTAGCCAGTCTCAAGTTTCGCTATGGCTTGCCTCATTGCCTCAAAGTAATCATCTAAAAGGGCCAACAATGGCAACGTACCAGGTTATACCTGATATCGCGGCACATTTGGTATCATTGTTACAACAAGCTGGTGGGCGCATGCCCCTTGCACAAGTACTGAAAAAGCTCCCTGCTGGTATTACGACCAGTGAACAGCAGATACGCAAACTGGCACAGAAGCACGCGCAGATAGAGATTAAAGGCCCCTTGCTGGTACTGATAAATTAGCCGGCATTTGTAGTAACCATTGGCTGTATTAAAGGATTTTAGAAAACATCATGGCAAAAGAAGCAAAAAAACAAGACCCGCAACAGCAGCTAGAAGCACTGTTCAATAAACTGGTCAAACAGCACTCCGAGTTTACTCAGCCATTGGTCGAATTACCCGAGC
Source organism: Escherichia sp. E2586 (assembly GCF_005781105.1). NCBI lineage: Bacteria > Pseudomonadati > Pseudomonadota > Gammaproteobacteria > Enterobacterales > Enterobacteriaceae > Escherichia > Escherichia sp. E2586. The sequence continues at coordinate 120,745 of NZ_VATN01000004.1, read as the reverse complement.
ATGAATTCGCCAAGGCTGGTCTCATTCAAGGCCTGGTTGAAGGCAACTTAACGCCACCAGTCATGTTGATTGCGCTGACAGAAGGCCATTGGGAATACGCCGCTGACACTGCAAAGTTTGATGATTTAGCCTATCAGCTGTTAAGTGATATCGAAGGTGACTGGCCAGTATATGCCGTTGTGGACGATGGCTTGAACCAACGTATTTTGGCCTTGTTCGGTGCCGATGGATCTGACGGTACCCACGGTGCAGATACCCTGCCAGGTCTGGAAGAATTACGTAGCTTTGATCGCATGGAGCGTGATCCAACCTTTCGCTGGTCGATGCGTGTTTATACACGCTTAATGCAGCGATTTGATGCCTTCCATGAAAATGTTTATCGCGTTACCAAAGACAAGGTAAACGACAAGAACGACATTATTGAGGAAGTAGCTAAGCTTCTGTTTTTAGAAACTTTCCGCCTGCATCACGATGAAGACCTTACCTTTAAAGATGATGAGGGAAATACCCTGCGTTTTCGTGATGTCTTTGATTGGCAATATGTGGAGAGCCACGGCGATAAAGCCGTTGCCCAAATCAAAGCCGCCTTTGAGGAATTTAAAAACCACGAAAACTACGTTGTGATCTCAGATGATGGCTCACGTAACCCCATCTTTAGTAAAGAAACACACCTGCGGCTATCTGTTGCGAAAAACTATCAGGATTTGCTGGAAGCAATACAAAACCTGGGTCCGGTAAAAACCAACGACGGCAAAATCGCTAAAGAACACGGCACGTTGGCTGATGTGTCAGGAGATTTACTCGGCAGAGTGTTTGATGTATTCCTACGCGCTAACTTTGAATCCAAAGGTGGCCTTGGCGTTTATTTAACACCTAACCCAGTAAAACAGGCCATGCTAGAAATTGCTATGCACGACATCGACGATGACGATGAAATGCGATCGCGCTTAGCCAATGGCGATTTTCGTTTCTGCGATCCCACCTGTGGCTCCTTTGGTTTTGGCTCGGTGGCGTTAAGCCAGATTGATAAATGGATCGATTTTAAGCTGGTGCTGGCCGACGATAAAAAAGAATCATTGAAACAGAAATTACGCGACTGTGCATTTACCGGTGCCGATGCTGCACCACGCATGGTAATGCTGGCCCGCGTGAATATGGCATTGCAAGGTGCCCCCAAAGCGCAGATTTTTTATACCGACAACTCGCTCACCACTAACGCTCTGAAGCCGAATAGCTTTGACCTTATTTGCACCAACCCGCCGTTCGGTACGCCTAAATTTGATAAAGGCAAAAATGGTCAAAACTCAAAAGCCAATTACGAAGCCAATATGGAGCAAGTGCTCGGTGGTTTTCGTCCGACCAAAAAAGTCGTTGATAGCTACAACGCCTGGTATGACCACGTGAAAATGAAGTGGCAGGATATCGGTGATTTAGAGCTGGATGAAAACGGCGAGCCTAAATGGGCGGGCTATCGTACAGATTTGCGCAGAACAGGCGGTACAGATAAAAAGCCGTTTTACAGCCTGCAGCCTTCAACCGCAGGGCTCGCGCTGGGCAGCAAACCCGATAGCAAGGGCAACTGGCAACCGGTAGGTGCCACCATTGATCCGGCGGTGCTGTTTATCGACCGCTGCTTGCAACTCCTCAAACCCGGTGGCCGTCTGATGATCGTGCTGCCTGATGGCATTTTATGTAACTCCGGAGACCGTTATGTCCGTGAGTACATTATGGGCAAAAAAGACGAACTAACCGGCGAATTTGTTGGCGGTAAAGCCATAGTCAAAGCAGTCATTTCATTGCCAAGTGACTGCTTTAAGCTCTCCGGCACGGGGGCCAAAACCTCGATATTATATTTACAAAAACGCCATGCTAACCCCAACCAGCCAGAGCAATTTTTGCCCGAGCCACAAACCGACGTGTTTATGGCAGTGGCTGAAACCTTGGGTTATGTGGTGAAAAACAATATCGAAGACTATAACGCCGGTGTCGCAAACGATCTGGATAAGATTGTATCGGCTTATAAGCGGGGGGAATAATATATGACTACCTCCCTGTTTAACCGTATAAGACCAGATCAAATCGCAGACCGACTTGATGGTGAATACTATGCAAAAGAATTATTGGAAAATGAAACTAAGCTTAATCATTTCAATCAAGTAACTCTCGAGAATTGCGTTACAAATATTCGTAATGCTATTTCTGACCTAACCTCAAATGGTAGTTTTGAATTTCTGAGAGGTATTCAGTTTAACAATACAAATGGAATACCTTATGTACGAACTCAAAACTTGATGGACGGTTATATAGATTTTTCGGATGGTATTTACGTCGATCTTAAATGTAAAGACATGGTTGCAAAGTCACTATGTGAAACTGGCGATTTGATTGTATGTCGAAAAGGTAAAGTTGGTGCTGCAAGCGCAGTATCAGCGGATATGCATGGTGCTGCAATCAGTGAAAATGTTACACGATTTCGCTTAGATAACTCTTATGACGCAGATTTTCTAGCAACATTCTTAAATTCTAATCATGGAAGAATGAGATTTTTAAGAGAAGCGACTGGTGTTATTCAAAAATGGATAAACAATGAAAAGCTACGACAGATTAGAGTCATTAGAATAGATTCTAGTGCAGAAAAATACATCGGGGATAAAGTTCGCCAAGCCGAGCAACTGCGCGCTTGGGCGAAGCTGCTTCGCACATCAGTTGACGCTCATCTTAATAGTCTAAATCTGCCGATCAACGAGCCCCCCGCACTGTTAAACCGAGTCAGCGCACAAACAATGGAGGATCGACTCGATCCACGTCCTTATCGGACTCACTACCTATGTTTAGTGCGTGAAATTGAAAAACTACCTCATGACAGCATTAGCACTTTGGTTGAATTGGCATCTGGCTGCCCAGTATCCAGTAACGACTTTTTGGAAAACTCAGGCATACCTTTAGTTCGCATCCGCAATATCGGTTTTGATGATTTTATTGGTTTAGATACTGGCGTTAGCCAAGATGTATATCAGGATGCGACTAAGTATCAAGCTAAAGACAAAATGATCGTTGTCGGTATGGACGGTATTTTCCGCTCGCAGTTTTTCATATCTGACGAGCTACCTATGCTGGTTAATCAACGGGTTGCCATGCTCTCACCTCAAAATATTCGTGGCGAACTATTAACACATTGGCTAAATCGCCCCGAAGGACAAATGCAGCTAAATCAATGGGCAGTTAAAACAACTGTAGAACATACATCCCTATCTGATATTGGTCGCGTACTAATTCCTCGACTGGATAAAAGCTTAGAAAACAAGCTTGCTGATTATTTGCTCAATGCGAGGCTGGCTTATCGTTATGCCAAATTTTTAACACAAGTAGCCAAAACCCTGGTCGAAGCCCTAATCGAAGGCCAACTGACCGAGCAACAATTAATCCAGGCCCAACAAGCCCTGGAAGATGGCGACAACAGCTTAGATCAGGCGATTTTAAGTAAACTGAGCGCTGAGGGTTATGCCATAGAAGGGGCCACACCGCTATTTAGCGATGTGGATGAGTTATACAGTTTGCTGGAAGAGGCGGCGCAAGCGGAGGCTGAAGAGTAAAGATGGAGACAAGGGGCATGGACAGCATTACAACCAGGCAAAATAACGACCCCGTAAATAGCGAAGTGGCACTTGACCTCTGCCTGCAGCTTTGGCAGCAAGGCGGTTTAATCGCCAGTAAAGCAGCGTTGTTACTGGCGGCTGTGCCTGCCCTCAGGTCACTGCTACAACCAATAATACAGCCGAAAAAGAACGACGCTGAAACGGATATCGTTAGCGCCTTTAGCCTCACTGCGCCATTGCTTGATGCCTTTAACGATTTAAGCCAGTCAGGTGAATGGCAATTAGCGTTGTTGGGCTTAAACCCAGATGTTCGCCAACATTGGATAAATTTAGCCGCCGCTCGCTGCCAGGAAGCAGGCACGATGAGTGACACAATGGTATTGGTTAAACTCATTCAGCAACTGGGCAATGCCAGTGAATGGGTCTTAGCCCAGCTGGAAAGCACTGCCACCACGCCGCAAATCATTGCCGGCCCTCTGGCACAAACCGAACGCGATTTGCTCGGTCATAGCCTAAACGACAATGCTGCCATTCCCGCGCTATGTCGTATTTTGCGCACCAGCCATACCTTGTTTACCGTAAGCGAACAAAATGAACCACCGGCACCTATACAAGCGGTGGATGTCACCGCAAAACAACTGACAAATAACTGGTGTAGTGGGCGGTTGTTAGCACTCCCTAATACCTTGCTTGATGAACATGACCTTAAACCCAATGCCGATTGGTTATTGGTGTCCCGCTCGGGTCATGCCAACGTGCCGCTTACCGAGCTATTCGCCCAACAGCCCTGGTTATTTTTACTCAGTCTAATTATCTTTGTGCAAGATGCCTGGGCTGCCGAGCAGCGTGGCGGTTTGTTGCTCACCTTACCTGCAGGGCAAAATGCCTTTGCCCCTGGTCAAATAAATGTTGCGGTACAGGGCATTGAAGGTGATGAGGTGAGTCTGGGTAGTTTGGCCGAGTTTCTTGTGCTTCTGCTCGGTGAGCTCAATATACCCCTCTACCCGGCACTCGATGCGAACACGGAAAGCATCAACCGCCTAAACCGCGTCCTGAGCTCATTCATTGCCGAATTGTTGGCAAAAAAAATCTGGCAATTTACCGAGGCGGGTCGTGGAGAGGCCGGCCAATATCGAATTCATACAAGCTTCAGCGATGCCTGTTATAGCCTGCCGTTAGCACCACTATTTGGCTACAAAAGCCAAACGTTACAACGGACCATTAAGCAACTGGCGCAAAACTGCTATGCCAATAAAAAACGCGCCGCCAATAGAATAAACCTTCAAGGATCGTCGTTATGAGTTTTGAATTAAACGAACAGATGGTTGATAGCCTGGCAAAACAACATCGCTGGGCGGCGACGGGCGTATCAGATTATCCACCTCGCGACCCGTTAGTGGGCCAGAGCCGCTTTTTTAAACGCTTTCAAACCTTTTTGCATACGGTGGATCACGACGATGATCGCTTTGCCCATGTGTTTGCCGTCGAAGCCGAATGGGGTCGGGGTAAATCACGTTTAGGCCATGAATTGGTAGCACAAATTAACGACTGTTCAAGGGGGTGGTTTGTCCGCGACGAACAAGGCCAACTGCACGATAAGCAGCTGTTTAATCGCGACACGCAAGACAAATACCTGGCGCTCTACATTCGCTACTCGCAAGTGGCATCAGATTATCAAAACTCGGATAACTGGTTTGCTTTTGGTTTATATCAGGCGCTATTACCACTGGCCACCCAAACCTTTGATGGATCGATTCAAAGTGAAATTGCCAAACAAGCCTATGAACGCTTAATGCCATTTGGCTTTAAATCTGAACTGTTAGCAGATGCCTTACAACTGAACGCCAACCACAGCGAAGAAGACCTCTATACTGACCAAACGCTGGTAGTCAGTTTGGTGCAAGCCGCCTATAAAGTATTAAAGAGCTTTGGCGTGCAGTATATGTTGGTGGTGCTGGATGAGCTGGAAACCGTTGCAGAAGCCGCCACTTTTGGCCTGGAAGATGAACAAGATAAACGCCTCGATGGCCAGGCCATTCGCCTGATTGGTAAAGCAATTAAAGAGGAAGACCCTCGCCGTAAACTTCCATGGTTGCGCTATGTTGCACTGTGCTCACCACTGCTTGGCCAGCAATTGCGTGAAATTCAATCGGTCGCACGCCGCTTTGAGTTAGTGGAACTTGAGCATAATGCCTTTGCCGATGTATCAGACTATGTGGCAAGCCTCTTAAAAGACGGCAAGCTGGGTTTTAATTACCCTGCTGGTTTAGTGGAAGCTGCATACGCCATGAGTGGTGCCAACTTCGGTTGGTTTAACGTGGTCATGGCTAATGTGGATGCAGTGCTGAGCCAATACCAACAAGCAGGCCGCAGTATCAAGGATGTGGGCGATTTATTTGAAGCTGTGCTGGCAGGCTCTGGCCGCGTAGCCAGGCATGTGCTGGATAAAGGCGCGATAGAAGGCATTCAAACTCGCGACCAGGCACTATTGACCGAATGTCGTAGTTTGCTCTACGGCCAATTACCCGTGCGCTTAGCTGAAATGGGCTATGCCACAGAATTGCTGGCGCTGAAAAACGAAGATCTGGAACCCATAGCCGCACATTACCGCAAACTGAGCATTGACCGCCTACAGTGCCGACAAGCCCTGGAGCAAGCCAAATTCCGCCGCGATAAAGATGAATGGTACTATCCTGCAGTAGATCAAGCGCTGAACTTAGATACTTTGCTGGATAACCTGCGTACTTTTTCAATTAAAGAACAAGCCGCAAGCGGCGATAAAGGCGCGGTATTACTACCTCTGTCAAAAGGTGAGTTTAAATACTTACTCAGCTTGCTGTATGACCACCCAGCGATTGAATTCGCTGCCGATGCCTTATGGCACAAGTTAGTGGGTGAAACTACCGAACTGGATGCCAGCGAAGCAACGCATATTGGCCCCAGTGTGGCGATGTTACTGCGCCTGGATTTGCGCTATCGCAGTGCCCAGCAAAACTCACTGATTTTTAAAGATCCCGCCATGGGCGACGCTCATGAACAGGCAATGAGTGAACTTAGCAAACAAAGTAGCCAGAAGCCGCTCATCAAGCTATTAGCTCGTGTAACGGGTTTTGTGAGATTACTGGATAACAACTGGACCTATGATGAAAACTTACTGAGTAATAAAGCGGGCAGCGATGATGCACCTTTGGCCATTTTAACCGAGCCCCGCGGCCGCCAGGGTGGTTTACTTACCCTGGATGGATTTAAGCTTCACCCAGAAGGTAAAGCCTTGTTTGCCTGGGTCAGCAACCTAATTGAGCTGAACAATCTTCACACCTTTGCGGCAAACCACAGCCACCAAAATGGTCGCACGCCAGTATTAGCGTTAACCGCATCTGCACATCTCATGGAGCAATACAGCCGACTGGATGAAAGAAATGAGTTGCGTGATGCGATACTGCTGCATTATGTCAACCCAAGCGAAGCAGACCAGTTAGAGCGTATTGGCTTAAGTTTGGCAGCATGCCAGTTGCACGGCGTGAATTTAACTGCCGACAGCTTTACCGCGAAATTCAAAAACAAGCTACATGCCCTAACAACCTTTGCCACGGATGCCATTCACAAGTGGCGCCAGCGTTTGCAGCAGCGCGGTTTAATTGCCTGGCCATTAAAGGTAGATGGTAAATTATCACCAAATGACCGAGACCTGTTGTTTAAAGGCTGGTATCAGCTGGCCATTGCTCACCCTGAGTTAAATGGCATTCTCGATTTACAGCAGCAACACGGCGTGCCAGTGAATGAGCTGAGCAGCTTGTTGGATAAACTTAAGGTGCCGGGCAGCTATATTGCCAAAGGCTACACGGCCGATGAACATGCCGGGCTATTTACTGAACTTAATAATGTGCAGCGAAGCCAGGCGCAGATCCCATTATTTTTATCCCGTATTGCTCACCCTAATAAAAAGCACAAGTGGCAATTCGAAGGCTTTAAGCAACAGTTTTATTTCGCCTATGTGGCTGAAACGAGTGTTACCGCTAAAGGCGTGTTTAATGACTGGATGTGGTGGTGTGGAGAGCTGAACTTACTCACTTTAACCAATCCAACAGAAAAACAGGCAATTTGGGAGCACTACCCGCGCTCCCGCTTAGAAAATGCTATTAGAGAAGCGCAAAACTGGTTCCGCGGTAACGATATGGGCAGCTACGCAGCCAATGTGGAAGTCATGAGCCGCGTGTATGGTTATGCACGCATTAATGAAATGTTCGCGCCACTGGGTAAAAATAAGCTGGGTTTCGTCACCGTGGAAGCTAAAGAGCAGCTGGAAAAAGCACAATCGCTATTTAACGTGCTCAAACAGCAAGAAGAACAACTGGCTGATATGGTCGAAGCCAACGACACGAAAGTATTGGCAGGGCTTATCCACAAACGTGCTGAAGTGCTGGAGCTGGTAGCAAAGGTTAAACCGCTTAATAGTTCCAGGCCTATGCTAAAAGATGCCCATATTCTCAGCTTAGAAGACAAAACGACCTCGCTTTATCAACGGATTGAACAGGCCTGTTTATTTGCCGAGTTTGTTGAGCGCAGCGCTGAGCGTATCAACAACCGACTCGTTGATTTAATCATAGATGTTGAAACAGAGTGTGCCCCGCTGACGAATTTCCCGAAACGACTGTACACCAACACGCTGCGCACCATAGGTCATATTTTAGACGGAGCGTTAAAAGACGATACCAGCAGTGCCACTGGCCGAAAAGAGCAGCAAGCAGATAGCGATACCTTACTGCATTACCTGCGTAAACTCGATTTAGGTAGAGCGCATGACAAGCTTTCAGCCTTAGCGCAAGAAGTGGGTTTAAACCTGCACAATGATCAACAGTTGCCGATAGCGGAGATTCAGGGGCATATTTTGTCCAGCTACCGCAACTGCAAAGAACGATTTAGTAAGCTGGTTAATAACCTAGCAGAGCAAAACCAACGCGTCCAACAGCTGCAAAAATGGCTCAGTAGCGCCACGGCTGAGTATGAGTACGCTGATGACATTGCAGAGCTACCAAAACTGGTAATGAAATTACAGCTCATTGAAGACGCTATTGCCGATCTCCCCAACGATGCCGAAAGCAAGCGTCAAAGTATGCAAAACAGTTTGCGCAATGGGCAGTTTTCATCGTTACGGGATTTACCAGAAGAGCTTTTAAAACCGGCACGCGGTCAACTTACACCGATTCAAGGCCAGCTACTTAAAATTGAAGAGCGTCTAAACCAAGTAAGACGCAACTCCATCGCGCAGGTAAACAGCTGGCTGCCGTTATTAAAACCGCTATTGGCTTCTCAAAAGCAAGCGGAACCAGCAGCGTTGACTCTGGAGGATGTGAGCAATTTGGGTGTCAGAGAACTTCAACAGGTGTGTGAAAGCACCCAGGCCAAATGGCAGAGTCAAGGTGAGCAAATATTAAATGATACAGGCTTAACACTGGCGGATTGGCAACCGATTTATCAGGCTTTGAGCCAAAATCAGGAACCCGTGTTAACACCTGAGCAACAGAAAGGACTTGTAGACAAAGGCATTGTAAAAATGCGCCTTACCTTTGCCACTGGTTTATAGAGGTGACGCGATGAGTCTTTATTTATCTGCGGCACTGGCCAGTAATCGTAAAGGCCGTTTTTTGCAAACTGTTGCGGGGGCTACCCCCTTAACGAAGGATTGGATTAGCTCGCCGCCAGCCAGCGGTTTGTTAATAGTGCAAGCAGAAGAGTTGACTGACGCTAATACTATGCAGCACCTGTATCACTGGGCTATGCAGGCAGGTTGTGCCGCTTTGGTAATAAACCTGAAAGCAGAACAATTTACCTTATTAGCGCAATGGCCCTCCCCACTGGATTGGCAGTTAGTACCAGCTATCTTGAGGGTGCAGGAACCGGAGCTAACCGCTTTGCTAGCCAGTGAAACAGACCAAGCTATTGCTGGCTTTACTGGCAGTGCAGATCGCCACCAGCACCAGGCCGGTGATGTAGTGCATACCCGCTACATACGAAAACACAGCAACAGTGGGCTATTAGCCTTTACCACGTTACCTTTGTGGTCGCTGACTTTACTCGATCATAGTGAGCTCCTGGTAAGCTGGTTGAATTGGTTTGTGGACCATGCAGGCATTGCTGAACGAATAATCCAACCTAAAGCGCCATCAACTGACTACACACCAGATAAGCACGATCTGGTTGTATTGCTATTACTCTACGCTGGTGGTGGCATGAGCTTACAAGCGTTGTCTGAGCATAATGCGGTTAAGCTGATGTTTGATGTTAATAGCCTTGATATTGTCAAGCGGGGTGAGATGTTGCGGCAGCACGATTTTATCGACGACGCGGGCATAACAGCTACCGGTAAAACATGCCTACAAGCCTCGCAATATTGGGCTTATGCCCCATTACTTAGCGAGCAGCTACACACAGGAACGCTATAAGCATGAATGAGAACAAAACGATGAATTTAGCGCAATCGCTCGCCATCGATAGCCAGCTTCGCTTACCGGGAAGTGCAGGACGCTTGCTTAAACAGGTCCGTGATATTGAGCAAGTGGCGCCGCTGTTCCGTGATGCTGGCTTAGTGAAAGCGGTCCCCAAGCCCACAATCGTTAATTTACGCGTAGCCGGTATTGCGACTAAATCGTGCTTAGACAAGGTATTGGGTGGTTTTATTTATGCTAGTGCAGCAGTGCGCACAGATTTGCTAATAGATGATAATAAAGTCAGCACGGTGGGTAGCGACTCGGTATCAGAACTGGATGATATTGATTTTGAAGCTCAGCGTAAACGGCTTGATTTAATTGAAATTCGTCAGGCTTATCAGTTAGTTGAGAAAAAACTTTTAAGTTATGAGCCTGGCGATTTAATTTTGCTGGATACGCCGTTGTTTTTAGCACGGGATATGGCTCCGCTGGAGCGAAATGTCCGTCATAAACAAGAGTACGAAAAAACCAGACAAGTGATAGAAACTTTTTGGCAAAACCATCGCTCCAGAATTTTTCCCTGGAATCAAAATGGTGTAGTACTTGCGAGCATTTTGGCTGAGCGCTTTAGTGCCATTGTAAGTATCGCTAAACAAGATTTACGTACCGAACAAGGCCGCAAACAAATTTTAGCATCTGATGGGTTTTCTAAAGAGTTGATGCAAAATCTGGAAGGACTGGATGAAAGTTTGGTTGGCGTGGGGGATTTGCGATTTATCAATGGCATTTTAGGCAACTATTCGCGCACCATCGCATTTCGTTTGTCTGAACAAGAAAAGCGCATTGAACCCAACATTGAAGCTAAACAAGGTCTAATTGGTTTTCACTTCCGTAGTGCCCGAGGCGGACAGATAAAAATGGTGCAATTAGCGGGTGACGAACCAGAATGGAAAAGTGCTGATCTCGATTTAGTTGCCTCTCGCCTGATGGTACTGGATATGCAAAACAAAGGTAATGCAATGCCGTTGCCACAATTACTTGGCTATCAACAGCTTGGTATTTTACCTAAATTTGCTACGTTTTATCGCCAGGGTTTACACCAAGCACTAAAGAATAATGATATTGAGGCCGGGTGGTTGGCAGGCCTCGATGAGGGATTGAATAATGGCTTATAAAGTTTTAGGTAAATTAGTCGGTAACACAGGTGATGCCAGCCAGTTAACTATGGTTGTGCAAGACTCGTTTTCAGTACGCCGTGGTGAGTTTGTACGCATTATGCACCAGGAACGCAAAGATGAAGGGCAAGTCGCCGTACTGGGGCGAGTGACCAAGATCAGTCGTACCAATATGCTCTACAACGCCGGCTTTGGCGATGGTGTAACCGAGCTTGAGCTTTTGCCCGGTGCGAATGTAACTGGTGAGAATATGTTTGCTCAGGTCGAGCTGGTTGGTTACCGCGATCCTGTTACTCGTCAAATCAAAATTCCACGTCGCCCACTTAACCCGGGTACTGCTGTTGAAACCGTCGATTTTCAGTTTTTGAGTGATTTTTACGAATTTAATGAACATTCCAGTTTGCACTTGGGTAACTTAGTAGGCTACGACAAAGGCGAGAATACAGTTCCTGTTTTTATTGACGTGAACAAGTTGGTCACTGAGCATTTGGCTGTTCTGGCAATGACGGGTTCAGGTAAGTCTTATACAGTTGGCCGCATTATTGAGCGTTTAGTCGCAGTTAATAACGGTACGGTAGTAGTATTTGACCCACATGGTGAATACGGTAAAGCCCTCGCTGGCGGTAATCTGCAATTCTCAAGCTTCTTAGAAGCCACTGACGATAAGCGTGATCAAGAAGCACTGCCACTGATAAAACAGACCTTTGAAAAGCTGCAGGCCGCCGGTGCAGGTATTCAGGTTTACTCGCCGCAGCACGAATCTTTTAAACATAAATACGCCAGTAAGAATACGCCATTAGCGCTTCAGTTTGACCATTTTGAAATGGACGATATTGCTGAAATATTACCTGGCTTAACGGAACCGCAGCAACGAGTACTCGATGTTGCAATTCGTTATTGGCGCTCTGCAGATAAGACTGAGCCACGAGATATTAACCGCCTACGCTTCTTATTAGGTGATGGTATTGAAGAGTTAAAAGAGTGGGACGACCTTTCTGAAGCTGAGTCTAAGGCGTTATCAGGCCGTAGTGCCGCCGTCGCCTCGATGAAGCTTTCACGCGTGCTTAATGAAGCCAAAAGTTTTTACAGTGCAACAATGGCTGAGCCAACTGATATTTACAAAATGGTGGGACGCCCGAGCAATCAACAGGGGCGTTTAGTCGTTGTTGACTTACAAGGTTTGAGTGATACCGCTAAGCAAGTCATTTGTGCACTGTTATCTAGTGAAATATTAAAAGCAGCTTCGAGCAAAACGGACCCGCTGCGCCCATGCTTTATCATTTACGAAGAGGGCCATAATTTTGCCCCGGCCGGCGGCAACGCAGTCAGTCACCGCATTATTAAAAAGATCGCCGGTGAAGGTCGTAAATTTGGTGTTGGATTTGGCATTGTGAGCCAGCGTCCATCGAAATTAGATTCAGATGTGACCTCTCAGTGCAATACGCTAATTACGATGCGCTTAAAGAATCCAGACGATCAACGATTTATAGCTAAAGCATCAGATATGGTGAGCAAAGCTGATCTGGAGGAACTCCCGAGTTTATCAACCGGTGAAGCTTTGGTGTGTGGTCGTTCAATCCCTGCACCACTGCTTGTTAAAGTTGGTAGTAAGGCATTAATTCACGGTGGTGAATCACCAGAGGTACTGCGTGTTTGGGGCTCTTTCAGTGGCTAAGGTGCCTATGCCTGAAGTTGCCTGGGTAAATGAGACGTTTCCACTTTTAGCAAGCGGTAAGCTATTGGACCAGGATGTATTCGTCCACAGCCTGGGCTGTAGCGTTTGGAATACATTCGGGCATGAACAGTCATTTATGGCGGTAGTGGAATGCCCGGCTCCAGGGACATTTGGTGCTGATATTCGCTCTGACTCGGGCTGGTTTCATAAATCTTCTACATCGCCTGTGTGTTTAATCGAATTTGAACGCTTTGATGGTTCAGCGAAGGGGCAGCAAAAGCTGGAAGAAAAATTAAAAAACTTACTGGAAGCAGCACAGCGCTGGAATAATTCCCCCAAAACTCTGGTCCTCAGTGCCTGGAGCCAGGGCTTAGTAGGTGCACCTGATACTCAAAAACTGAAAGACATATGCCGTATGGGGTTTACTTCGTCCACGGGTGCCCAAGTAAGCGCCGCTCCTGATGTTGAGGTGGTGTTTAGTCGCTTTTTATTTATCAAAAATCTGAACATGATTGTTTTGGACAGAATTCACTATGAGGTGTTGATGTGAATATAAAATCAGCACATTTTTTGCCAGGGACGAATAAACGCCTTGGTGACAAATACCTGTTACTTGAATGCCTTGGTGATGGCAGCCATGGCTGGGTATGGCGGGCGGAACGCCTGAAAGATGGAAAAATTGTCGCAGTAAAAATCCCTAAGGATATTACTCGGGAAGACCGTCAGCTTGCCGAAGGTAAAGAGCTTTTAAACGTCGAGCCGCACGAAAATATTGTGCAAATTTTTGATATGGGCCGTATAGATAATGAATGGTTCTATATTGAAATGGAGTATTTTCCCAGCCAAACTCTGGCGCAAAAGCTCGATGACAGGCAGCGTAATTTTGGTCAGACCTATGAACGGTTGTTCAGAATATATCGTCAAGTGCTCTGTGCTGTGCATTATTTGGCTGAACTACCAGTGCCAATATCTCATGGAGATATTAAGCCACATAACATTTTGGTTGGAGAGCGGGACCTGGTGAAGTTGACGGACTTTGGCAGCTCAGCTTTACCAGAAGAAATTTACGTTCGTACCCGAGAAAATGGCGGGACTGTGTTGTATTCGGCCCCAGAGTTCTCCAACGTCGATAGCCGTAGAGGCAGCCTGGAAGAGCTACTATTGGGCGACATCTATAGCTTAGGTGTTTTGCTATACCAGCTGCTGACAGGAAAGCTGCCCCATGATACGCCAGCACAAGTTCAGCGCCACGCACCTTTCAAGCTTCCGACAGAGATTAATAGCTCTATTCACACAGACCTGGAGCAAGTGGTTCTTACCTGCTTACAAAAACGAGCGGAGGATCGCTTTTCCACTATTTCCGACTTAATTCATGCATTTGATGCTGCTGCCACTAAGCAATTAAAAGTTGGTGCTATTGCTCCCGTTTTTCAGACTAAATCTGATCAGGACTGGTCAAGTGCGGTACTTGAAGCAATGTCCAATCAATCTTACCAAAAAGCAGCTCAGTTAGCGTCGCAGGAGTATAGCCGCAGTAAAGATCTACAAGCTTTACATCAGCAACTTATTGCCTTGTACCGTGCCAATCACTTATTCGACTTTGAAAAAGTAGTAGAAGATAATAAAGGGATATTGCTTGAGGGTAAATTGACTCAACCAGCGGCTTTGTTCGAATTGATAGTTAAGGCAAACCTACAGTTACGCAATATCAGTCAAGCAAAATTCTGGCTGTTGCAACGAAAGCAAGCTGAAGCAGAAAACGCGACTACTATGTATTTAGAATCATCTATTCTTGGCCTTGAAGCGAAATATTCTGAAGCAAGAGTACTATTGGAGAAAGTAAACCAGACAACTCCAATGAAGCTCCATGTGTTAAGCCAACTCATTTTAGTTTGCGAGCAAATGCGTGATTACTCTGGTGCTGCGGCTTATTTGAAAGCGGCATTGCGAGTAGCACCATTGGATAACAGCATGAAAGAGAAAAAAGAATCGTATGCAAAGCTTGGGGTTATTTGATTGAAAAGATGACCATTGTGCAAACAAGATATATTGAGACTGTAATTAAAATTGTGTAATTGCCTGTTTTTGATATGTTCACTCCAACAACGGAGACAGGCAAATTATGGACGAAAAGAAACTTAAAGCACTGGCGGCTGAACTGGCTAAGTGCCTTAAAACCGAAGCCGACCTCAATCAGTTTTCCCGTATGCTGACGAAATTAACCGTCGAAACAGTGCTCAATGCGGAGCTGACTGACCACCCCGGGCATGAGAAAAATGCACCCAAAACAGGTTCAAACACCCGCAATGGCTACTCGTCAAAAACGGTGTTATGCGATGATAGCGAGATCGAACTGAACACGCCGCGTGACCGTGAAAACACCTTCGAGCCGCAGCTGATTAAGAAGCACCAGACGCGCATTACTCAGATGGACAGCCAGATTTTATCCCTCTACGCCAAAGGCATGACTACCCGCGAAATCGTCGCCACCTTCAAAGAAATGTACGACGCCGATGTGTCACCCACGCTGATATCTAAGGTCACCGACGCGGTAAAAGAACAGGTTACTGAGTGGCAAAACCGACAGCTGGATGCGCTGTATCCCATTGTTTACATGGACTGTATCGTCGTAAAAGTCCGTCAGAACGGGAGTGTGATAAACAAGGCCGTCTTCCTGGCTCTGGGGATCAATACCGAAGGCCAGAAAGAATTGCTGGGCATGTGGCCGGCCGAAAACGAAGGCGCAAAGTTCTGGCTGAGTGTGCTGACGGAGCTGAAAAACCGTGGCCTCCAGGACATCCTGATAGCCTGCGTGGACGGTCTTAAGGGCTTCCCGGATGCGATAAACAGCGTCTTCCCGCAGACCCATATCCAGCTGTGCATCATCCATATGGTGCGTAACAGCCTGAAATACGTGTCCTGGAAGGACTATAAAGCCGTCACCAGCGGCTTGAAGACTGTCTATCAGGCCCCTACCGAAGAGGCGGCACTGATGGCGCTCGATGCGTTCGCGGAAGTCTGGGACGATAAATATCCGCAAATCAGCAAAAGCTGGCGTGCGCACTGGGAAAACCTCAATACGCTCTTCAGTTATCCGCCGGATATCCGCAAGGCCATCTACACCACGAACGCAATCGAATCGCTTAACAGTGTGATCCGGGTTGCGATTAAGAAACGCAAAGTGTTCCCGACGGATGACTCGGTACGAAAGGTTATTTATCTGGCGATCAAAGATGCGTCGAAAAAATGGAGTATGCCGATCCAGAACTGGCGGTTAGCAATGAGCCGTTTTATTATCGAGTTTGGTGACCGCCTGAGCGATCACCTTTAATACATTGGCGGTTACACAGAATTACTGACAGGCTCAGAATTACTGACAGGCTCAGGCGCGCGAGCCATTGTTTTGTCCGATGCTTGCGAATAAAAGCATTCAAAATGTTGCCTTCACCATGCATGACAGAAAAAGAATATTCACACTCTTTCTTTATCAAGATTCCACATAATTCCTTGTGCAAATAAACATTAACTCCCTTTCCTTTCTGCGCTTTCTTCACACCGAGATCACATGAACTGATTAATTCAATGGTACAGGGTTTCTTCAAATAATTCACACCATCAATTAAGCCCTGGAGAATGCATCTATTTACGGTCGTATCACGGTAGGAGAAAGTCAGATATTTTATTTTTCCTTCGCATTCCAGCACAACTTCCGCCGAACCTTCACGTGTTGCAGCATCACAGCTTCCTGTTGAATATATTTTTACCATCTTCATTTTGTACTTTGCCCCTTACCAAACGAATCGCGACATCCTATATCAAAGGCATTCTCGTCAAAACTTAATTATCTCAGTAAATTCTTCCGATGCCACTCCAGATAACAATACGATTCAACAGAAAACGCCTTTATTTTTTCCGGAAACAAATATTGCTCTTTAACGCTAATATCCAGCTCCTTACTAATTAATAAATGCCCATCGTTCTCAAACGAAATCCATCCCTGATCGAATAGAATATCAATATGCGCAGCCAATATAATTCCATTAAAAGGATCAAGACGTTCATTTCCATTCTCGCAGGCAGCCCACGGCTTTATATGGCTGGCACGCAGTAAAGGCGCAAAAGTTGTTCCCGTAACAGGGCAAGCCGGATACAACATGAGACACTTTTTCCGAAAGGCACCTTGCCCCAATCGTGCCGCAATCAACTGCTCGCGTACGGTATCTTCAATACTTTTATCCTGCTGAATAGCAAGACAATCACGTTGTGCCTGTTCATCTCCATCAGAAGATATTAACGAAAGAACGCGTTGCTCAATTGCACTATCAGAAAGCAAACTCAATCGCTTATGCACACGCTGCGCTGAATGAGAAAGCGCAACAGGAGCGCCCTGCTCGTCACGCCAGCCAACACGCACATCAGTAAGCCATGAATCAAAACGGTCACGACTATTTTTCAGACTATTGTGAAACTCGCTGGCAGTTTTGCCCGCTCCAAATCGAGGATAAAACAAGGCAAAAGCCTCTTTCCATTTCTGAACACCCAGTCCTGCGGGTGGTTGAGATTTACCGTACTTCGACAAATACCACGCCACTTCAAGCAAATCGTCTTCAGAGCTATTCAATATTACGTCCTGTTTTTGCAGAGTAAATTATCACCAGATTATATCTGAAAAGAACGTTTACTAAACTGATCTGCTTACCTGCAGAACGGTACTGCAAACGCTAATACTCAGAACCATTAAGAGGAACAAGCAGGTGCATACCGCTGCCATCGGTCAGTTTGTATTGCTTATCCGTTGGCTTGGCTGTTCTGACCTGGATATCTGTTAACGCCATGCTTATCCCCTGCCTGTAGGTACAAGCATTTTCGAACCGGAAATACCATCATCTGTACCAACATGTGTTTGTAGATGTTCGTTGATATAGGTTGCCCCTGAGAGAGTTAAAATAGCGAAAAAGGTAGATAACTACTGGATTTCAGACACAAAAAAAGCCGCCCTTGAGCGACTCGATTTGCATACGATGTGGTGCCGAAGGCCGGACTCGAACCGGCACGTATTTCTACGGTTGATTTTGAATCAACTGCGTCTACCGATTTCGCCACTTCGGCACTGAAGAGGTATGCGGAAAACGCTGTGGATTATACCTGTCGCACGCCACCATGCAAGCGCCAGCTTGCTCCCATTTTGCTAAGTGCTGAAATTTTCAGCATCACACTCAGCGATATGTAACCTTTGTCACACTCCGGGCCCCGCTCAGCCATTCTCTACACTTCTCGGGCAACACCAAAGAACGACAAAAGCATGTCGATGGTCGATAACGAATAGGGATTCTCGCAATATTCGCTACTTGCCAGACATGAGGTGATTCGCCGCGTGGTTGCCCAGGGTAGCGCCGCGCAGCCGTAGTCACTGCGGCGCCTGTATTCGCGATAATCAGATCAACTTCTGGCAAGGAGCGGTGCCTACAATTATGAATTGCGGAGGCTTTGTTGGGTCGCTTCTGCCAGGCCTTTAAGATATCTCGCAATCGGCTGAATTTAGTGGTGAAAACTTTTTAACCGTGCCTATACTCCAGACAGGGAACTGGAGGAAATCTCATGAGCGAACCACGTTTAATTGCCCGCACGCCGGACACAGAACTGTTTTTACTACCCGCTATGGCTAACCGTCACGGTCTGATTACTGGCGCAACGGGGACAGGTAAAACTGTCACGCTGCAAAAACTGGCGGAATCTCTGTCAGAAATCGGCGTTCCGGTGTTTATGGCCGATGTAAAAGGTGATTTGACCGGGGTTGCGGCAGAAGGTACTACCTCGGAAAAACTGCTCGCTCGGTTGAAAAATATCGGCGTCAACGACTGGCAACCACATGCTAATCCAGTGGTGGTATGGGATATTTTTGGTGAGAAAGGTCATCCAGTGCGGGCAACAGTATCGGATCTCGGGCCGTTGTTGCTGGCGCGTTTGTTGAATCTCAACGATGTGCAATCTGGCGTCCTGAATATCATTTTCCGTATTGCTGACGATCAGGGATTGTTGCTTCTCGACTTTAAAGATTTGCGGGCGATTACCCAATACATCGGTGATAACGCCAAATCATTCCAGAATCAGTACGGTAATATCAGTAGCGCTTCGGTTGGCGCCATCCAGCGCGGATTACTGACGCTGGAACAGCAAGGGGCAACGCATTTCTTTGGCGAGCCGATGCTGGATATCAAAGACTGGATGCGTACCGATGCCAACGGTAAGGGTGTTATCAATATCCTTAGCGCCGAAAAACTCTACCAGATGCCAAAACTGTACGCCGCCAGCCTGTTGTGGATGCTTTCAGAGTTGTATGAACAACTGCCGGAAGCAGGCGATCTGGATAAACCGAAACTGGTGTTTTTCTTTGACGAAGCGCATCTGTTGTTTAACGATGCGCCGCAGGTGCTGCTGGATAAGATTGAACAGGTAATAAGGCTTATCCGTTCAAAAGGCGTAGGCGTCTGGTTTGTTTCGCAAAACCCTTCTGATATCCCGGACAACGTGCTTGGGCAGTTGGGAAATCGTGTTCAGCACGCTCTGCGCGCCTTTACACCGAAAGACCAGAAAGCGGTGAAGACGGCAGCGCAAACCATGCGACCTAATCCTGCATTTGATACGGAAAAGGCGATTCAGGAACTAGGAACCGGCGAAGCGTTGATCTCTTTTCTGGATGCGAAAGGAAGCCCTTCTGTGGTAGAGCGTGCGATGGTGATCGCGCCTTGTTCACGGATGGGGCCGGTGACAGAAGATGAGCGTAATGGCTTGATTAATCACTCCCCGGTGTATGGCAAGTATGAAGATGACGTGGACCGGGAATCCGCCTATGAGATGTTGCAAAAAGGCGTACAGGCAAGTACCGAGCAGCAAAATACCCCTCCGGCCAAAGGGAAAGAGATAAGTGAAGATGACGGTATTCTGGGTGGGTTGAAGGATATTTTGTTTGGCACTACCGGACCACGCGGTGGGAAGAAAGATGGTGTGGTGCAAACAATGGCGAAAAGCGCCGCCCGCCAGGTGACGAATCAGATTGTACGCGGTGTGCTGGGGAGTTTGCTTGGAGGGAGAAAAAGGTAAGTCAGGCGCTGTTTGTGTTCTCTCACACCAGCTTGCCTTTGCCTGATGCACTACGCTTATCAGGCCTACGCCACTTTGCTAACAATAATAAAGGGAGCTTTAGCTCCCTTTATTCATTCATCAGGTTACGATTTTCTCATTAACAGCCACAGGCTGATTAAGAAGAAGCTGGCGCTTGGCAACAGTGCGCCGATAATCGGCGGAATGCCGTAAACCAACGTCAGCGGGCCGAAGATCTGGTCCAGTACATAGAACACAAAACCGAAGCTAATACCAGTCACCACGCGCACGCCCATCGGCACGCTGCGCAGTGGGCCAAAGATGAACGACAGCGCCATCAGCATCATCACCGCCACGGATAGCGGCTGGAAGATTTTGCTCCACATATTAAGCTGGTAGCGCCCGGCGTCCTGACCGCTCGACTTCAGATACTTCACATAGTTGTGCAAACCACTGATGGAGAGCGCATCCGGATCCAGCGCCACCACGCCCAGTTTGTCCGGCGTGAGGTTGGTTTTCCAGGTGCCGCTCACCGTCTGCGAACCGGTTATCTGTTTTGGATTGGTCAGGTCAGATTCATCAACCTGCGACAGACGCCAGACTTTATGTTCAGGGTCAAACTTCGCGGAAGCGGCATAGCGAACGGATTGCAGACGACGATTCTCGTTAAAGGCATAAATACTGATACCACCTAACTCTTCGTCACCTTTTACTCGCTCAATATAGACAAAGTTGTCACCATCTTTAGCCCATAAACCTTGTTGAGTAGAGAGCAACGAACCACCATACATCGCCTGCGCGCGGTAATTACGCGCCATCTGTTCGCCCTGCGGCGCGACCCATTCGCCAATCGCCATCGTAAGCAAAACCAGTGGAATGGCGGTTTTCATTACTGACAACGCGACTTGCATGCGGGTAAAACCAGAAGCCTGCATCACCACCAGTTCGCTGCGCTGCGCCAGCATCCCCAGCCCGAGCAACGCGCCCAGCAGGGCCGCCATCGGGAAGAAGATTTGTACATCTTTCGGCACGCTCAACAGGGTATACATTCCCGCGCCTACCGCGTCGTAACTCCCCTGCCCGGCTTTTTTCAGCTGATCGACAAACTTGATAATGCCGGAGAGCGACACCAGCATGAACAGCGTCATCATGATGGTGGTGAAAATGGTTTTACCGATATAGCGGTCAAGAACACCAAAAGGTTGCATCACACCGCTCCTTTACGCGAAAAACTGGCGCGCAGTCGGCGGACCGGCACTGTGTCCCAAAGGTTGAGAACAATCGCCAAAGCCAGATAAATCAGGTTAACGGTCCACATCCACAGCGTCGGGTCCAGCTTACCTTTACCGCCGTTAGATTTAAGGGAGGTCTGGATCAGGAAGAAAAGCAGATATAGCAGCATGGCTGGCAGCATCGACAGGACACGTCCCTGACGCGGGTTAACCACACTCAGAGGCACAACCATAAGCGCCATCATAAACACGGTGAATACCAGCGTGATACGCCAGTTCAGTTCTGCGCGGGCACGATCGGTGTCGGTGTTCCACAATGTGCGCATGTCCATCTGGTCGGTATCGTTCGGGTCGAGCGCCACCGCCTGGTGACCAATGATCGCCTGATAATCCTGGAAGTCCGTAATGCGGAAATCACGTAACAGTGCGGTGCCTTCGAAGCGCGTTCCCTGGTTGAGGCTGACGACCTGGGATCCGTCGCGCAGTTGCGTTAAATGTCCGGAATCGGCCACCACCACGGAAGGACGCGCGTTACCTTTTGGTCGAATTTGCGCGAGGAACACATCTTTGAAATCGCTGCCGTCAACGCTTTCGATGAACAGCACTGAGCTGCCATTAGTCGCTTGCTGGAATTGCCCTTGCGCCAGCGCCGCCATGCCTGGGTTAGCTTTCGCTTCTGCCAGCACTTCATCCTGATGGCGCGATGACCACGGCCCCGCCCACATAACGTTAACCGCCGCAACAATCGCCGTGAACACCGCGAGAACCATCGCCGCTTTCACCAGAACCGCTTTGCTCAGGCCGCAGGCATGCATTACCGTAATTTCACTTTCGGTATACAATTTGCCCAACGTCATCAGCAGCCCGAGGAACAGGCTTAATGGCAGGATAAGCTGCGCCATTTCCGGCACGCCCAGCCCGAGAAGGGAGAGCACCAGATTCGCCGGAATATCGCCGTCAACCGCTGCGCCGAGGATCCTCACTAACTTTTGACAGAAGAAGATCAAAAGCAAGATGAAGAGTATCGCCAGCTGGCTTTTGAGCGTCTCCCGCACCAGATATCTTATGATTATCACTTTAAATACGCCCGTAAAAACTCGTCTTTTGCAGGATTTTAGCTTGTTTCATGGCTTAAACGTCATTTATTCTCTTGAGTCGTCGAAATCGTCGCTAAGATAATTATACTCAACGGATTCACCTCTCAGATTTTGTTCTGACGTGCCAATGCCGTAATAACGTTAAGATTAACACGAAGTCATCGCAACAGCGGACATGAGTTACGAAAGCTTGCAATTCTATCTGTAGCCACCGCCGTTGTCTTTAAGATTCAGGAGCGTAGTGCATGGAGTTTAGTGTAAAAAGCGGTAGCCCGGAGAAACAGCGGAGTGCCTGCATCGTCGTGGGCGTCTTCGAACCACGTCGCCTTTCTCCGATTGCAGAACAGCTCGATAAAATCAGCGATGGGTACATCAGCGCCCTGCTGCGCCGAGGCGAACTGGAAGGAAAACCGGGGCAGACGCTGTTGCTGCACCATGTGCCGAACGTGCTTTCTGAGCGCATTCTCCTTATTGGTTGCGGCAAAGAACGTGAGCTGGATGAGCGCCAGTACAAGCAGGTGATTCAGAAAACCATTAATACACTGAATGATACTGGCTCGATGGAAGCGGTCTGCTTCCTGACTGAACTGCACGTTAAAGGCCGTAACAACTACTGGAAAGTGCGTCAGGCTGTCGAGACGGCAAAAGAGACGCTCTACAGTTTCGATCAGCTGAAAACGAACAAGAGCGAACCGCGTCGTCCGCTGCGTAAAATGGTGTTCAACGTGCCGACCCGCCGTGAACTGACCAGCGGGGAGCGCGCGATCCAGCACGGTCTGGCGATTGCCGCCGGGATTAAAGCAGCAAAAGATCTCGGCAATATGCCGCCGAATATCTGTAACGCCGCTTACCTCGCCTCTCAGGCGCGCCAGCTGGCTGACAGCTACAGCAAGAATGTTATTACCCGCGTTATCGGCGAACAGCAGATGAAAGAGCTGGGGATGCATTCCTATCTGGCAGTCGGTCAGGGTTCGCAAAACGAATCGCTGATGTCGGTGATTGAGTACAAAGGCAACGCGTCGGAAGATGCACGCCCTATCGTGCTGGTCGGTAAAGGTTTAACCTTCGACTCCGGCGGCATCTCCATCAAGCCTTCAGAAGGCATGGATGAGATGAAGTACGATATGTGCGGTGCGGCGGCGGTTTATGGCGTGATGAGGATGGTCGCGGAACTGCAACTGCCGATTAACGTTATCGGCGTGCTGGCAGGCTGCGAAAACATGCCTGGCGGGCGTGCCTATCGTCCGGGCGATGTGTTAACCACCATGTCCGGTCAAACCGTAGAAGTGCTGAATACCGACGCCGAAGGCCGCCTGGTACTGTGCGACGTGTTAACTTACGTTGAGCGTTTTGAGCCGGAAGCGGTGATTGACGTGGCGACGCTGACCGGTGCTTGCGTTATCGCGCTGGGTCATCACATTACCGGTCTGATGGCGAACCATAACCCGCTGGCCCATGAGCTGATTGCTGCATCTGAACAATCCGGTGACCGCGCATGGCGTTTACCGCTGGGTGACGAGTACCAGGAACAACTGGAGTCCAATTTTGCCGATATGGCGAACATTGGCGGTCGTCCTGGCGGGGCGATTACCGCAGGTTGCTTCCTGTCGCGCTTTACCCGCAAGTACAACTGGGCGCACCTGGATATTGCAGGAACAGCCTGGCGTTCTGGTAAAGCAAAAGGCGCAACCGGTCGTCCGGTGGCGTTGCTGGCACAGTTCCTGTTGAATCGCGCCGGGTTTAACGGCGAAGAGTAATTGCATCAGGCAAAGTTGTTATTGTCGGATGCGGTGTGAACGCCTTATCCGACCGACACACAGCACTGAACTCGCAGGCCTGATAAGACGCGGCAGCGTCGCATCAGGCAACGCTGTTATTGTCGGATGCGGCGTGAACGCCTTATCCGACCGACACACAGCACTGAACTTGTAGGCCTGATAAGACGTGGCAGCGTCGCATCAGGCAATGCTGTGTATTACCAGATGCATATTTAAATCCACCACAAGAAGCCCCATATATGAAAAACGCAACGTTCTACCTTCTGGACAATGACACCACCGTCGATGGCTTAAGCGCCGTTGAGCAGCTGGTGTGTGAAATTGCCGCAGAACGTTGGCGCAGTGGTAAGCGCGTGCTCATCGCCTGTGAAGATGAAAAGCAGGCTTACCGGCTGGATGAAGCCCTGTGGGCGCGTCCGGCAGAAAGCTTTGTTCCGCATAATTTAGCGGGAGAAGGACCGCGCGGCGGTGCGCCGGTGGAGATCGCCTGGCCGCAAAAACGCAGCAGCAGCCCGCGCGATATATTGATTAGTCTGCGAACAAGCTTTGCAGATTTTGCCACCGCTTTCACAGAAGTGGTAGACTTCGTTCCTTATGAAGATTCTCTGAAACAACTGGCGCGCGAACGCTATAAAGCCTACCGCGTGGCTGGTTTCAACCTGAATACGGCAACCTGGAAATAATGGAAAAGACATATAACCCACAAGATATCGAACAGCCGCTTTACGAGCACTGGGAAAAGCAGGGCTACTTTAAGCCTAATGGCGATGAAAGCCAGGAAAGTTTCTGCATCATGATCCCGCCGCCGAACGTCACCGGCAGTTTGCATATGGGTCACGCCTTCCAGCAAACCATCATGGATACCATGATCCGCTATCAGCGCATGCAGGGCAAAAACACCCTGTGGCAGGTCGGTACTGACCACGCCGGGATCGCTACCCAGATGGTCGTTGAGCGCAAGATTGCCGCAGAAGAAGGTAAAACCCGTCACGATTACGGCCGCGAAGCTTTCATCGACAAAATCTGGGAATGGAAAGCGGAATCCGGCGGCACCATTACCCGTCAGATGCGCCGTCTCGGCAACTCCGTCGACTGGGAGCGTGAACGCTTCACCATGGACGAAGGCCTGTCCAATGCGGTGAAAGAAGTTTTCGTCCGTCTGTATAAAGAAGACCTGATTTACCGTGGCAAACGCCTGGTAAACTGGGACCCGAAACTGCGTACCGCTATCTCTGACCTGGAAGTAGAAAACCGCGAATCGAAAGGTTCGATGTGGCACATCCGCTATCTGCTGGCTGATGGCGCGAAAACCGCAGACGGTAAAGATTATCTGGTGGTTGCGACTACCCGTCCGGAAACCTTGCTGGGCGACACCGGCGTGGCCGTTAACCCGGAAGACCCGCGTTACAAAGATCTGATTGGCAAATATGTCATTCTGCCGCTGGTTAACCGTCGTATTCCGATCGTGGGCGACGAACACGCCGATATGGAAAAAGGCACCGGCTGCGTGAAGATCACTCCGGCGCACGACTTTAACGACTATGAAGTCGGTAAACGTCACGCCCTGCCGATGATCAACATCCTGACCTTTGACGGTGATATCCGTGAAAGCGCTCAAGTGTTCGATACCAAAGGTAACGAATCTGATGTTTATTCCAGCGAGATCCCGGCAGAGTTCCAGAAACTGGAGCGTTTTGCTGCGCGTAAAGCCATCGTTGCTGCGGTTGACGCGCTTGGCCTGCTGGAAGAAATTAAACCGCACGACCTGACCGTTCCTTACGGCGACCGTGGCGGCGTAGTTATCGAACCGATGCTGACCGATCAGTGGTACGTGCGTGCCGATGTACTGGCGAAACCGGCGGTTGAAGCGGTTGAGAACGGCGACATTCAGTTCGTACCGAAGCAGTACGAAAACATGTACTTCTCCTGGATGCGCGATATTCAGGACTGGTGTATCTCTCGTCAGCTGTGGTGGGGTCATCGTATCCCGGCATGGTACGACGAAGCGGGTAACGTTTATGTTGGCCGCAACGAAGACGAAGTGCGTAAAGAAAATAACCTTGGTGCTGATGTTGCCCTGCGTCAGGACGAAGACGTTCTCGACACCTGGTTCTCTTCTGCACTGTGGACCTTCTCCACGCTTGGCTGGCCGGAAAACACCGACGCCCTGCGTCAGTTCCACCCAACCAGCGTAATGGTGTCTGGTTTCGACATCATCTTCTTCTGGATTGCCCGCATGATCATGATGACCATGCACTTCATCAAAGATGAAAATGGCAAACCGCAGGTGCCGTTCCACACCGTTTACATGACCGGTCTGATTCGTGATGACGAAGGCCAGAAGATGTCCAAATCCAAGGGTAACGTTATCGACCCGCTGGATATGGTTGACGGTATTTCGCTGCCAGAACTGCTGGAAAAACGTACCGGCAATATGATGCAGCCACAGCTGGCGGATAAAATCCGTAAGCGCACCGAGAAGCAGTTCCCGAACGGCATTGAGCCGCACGGTACTGACGCGCTGCGCTTCACCCTGGCGGCGCTGGCTTCTACCGGTCGTGACATCAACTGGGATATGAAGCGTCTGGAAGGCTACCGTAACTTCTGTAACAAGCTGTGGAACGCCAGCCGCTTTGTGCTGATGAACACGGAAGGTCAGGATTGCGGCTTCAACGGCGGCGAAATGACGCTGTCGCTGGCGGACCGCTGGATTCTGGCTGAGTTCAACCAGACCATTAAAGCGTACCGCGAAGCGCTGGACAGCTTCCGCTTCGATATCGCCGCAGGGATTCTGTATGAATTCACCTGGAACCAGTTCTGCGACTGGTATCTGGAGCTGACCAAGCCGGTAATGAACGGTGGCACCGAAGCCGAACTGCGCGGTACTCGCCATACGCTGGTGACCGTGCTGGAAGGTCTGCTGCGCCTCGCGCATCCGATCATTCCGTTCATTACCGAAACCATCTGGCAGCGTGTGAAAGTGCTTTGTGGCATCACTGCCGACACCATCATGCTGCAGCCGTTCCCGCAGTACGATGCGTCTCAGGTCGATGAAGCGGCGCTGGCCGACACCGAGTGGCTGAAGCAGGCGATCGTTGCTGTACGTAATATCCGCGCGGAAATGAACATCGCGCCGGGCAAACCGCTGGAGCTGCTGCTGCGTGGTTGCAGTGCAGATGCAGAACGTCGCGTGAACGAAAACCGTGGCTTCCTGCAAACGCTGGCGCGTCTGGAAAGCATCACCGTACTGCCTGCGGATGACAAAGGCCCGGTTTCCGTTACTAAGATCGTCGACGGCGCAGAGCTGCTGATCCCGATGGCAGGCCTCATTAACAAAGAAGATGAGCTGGCGCGTCTGGCGAAAGAAGTGGCGAAGATTGAAGGTGAAATCAGCCGCATCGAGAACAAGCTGGCGAACGAAGGCTTTGTAGCGCGCGCACCGGAAGCGGTCATCGCGAAAGAGCGTGAAAAGCTGGAAGGTTATGCGGAAGCGAAAGCGAAGCTGATTGAACAGCAGGCAGTTATCGCCGCGCTGTAATCAACACTGTGAAGAAAACGAAGGCCGGAGCATGCTCCGGCCTTTTTATTTAGATAAACGGAACATACGGCATAATACCGCGAGATATCCACATTAACGGACCGCTATCCTGCGGTTTGTCATCATTGGTTAACTCCAGCGAATCAAGGTCGCCCTGGACATGGGTATTGTTAGCAATCCAGCTAACCATCCACATTTTCAGCCAGGGATAAGCCAGACCACAGGTAATTGAGGACCCCATTAATACCGCCAACATGCGCAAAAGCATACCGATCGCGGTAACAGATGAATGAAAACGAATAGTGCCATTTGCCAGTGTCAGATTATTCAAAAACAGATTGCGTAACGTGACATAGAGATAACTGGCAAAAACAAGAATCGCGACAAAATACAGGAAATAAGAAGCCGTAATCTGCGGGTAATATTGCAATACTAGCTCCCTGCCCGCATCAGACCTACCCAACATGGTCATCATCATTAACTGCTGAAATACTGGCGCAATCATAATACCAATCACAATGATGAAAGGAACCATGGTTAATATTGCGAGCATACAGCCTTTAATGCATTCTTTTACGTTGACCTTAATGGAAAATTGATGGACACCAAAAGTCGCGTTATTACCCAGTAATGGCATCCACTTGCTATAGGTAATACCGTTGATAACACCCAGTCCGATGACGGAAAGCAAACTTAAGACCACTAAGTTAAAGAATAACCCACCTATCGATGTCGTCACTTGCGCAATAAGATACAGTGCGAGCCAAAAAGCTAATGCCAACAGAACAGGCAGACCTAACATAACCCACCATGCACGAAGCATTGAGCAGTTAAAGCCAAAGCGAATACCATTCAGTGAGGTCATGTTCGCCTGATACTGCAGACTCTTCACTGCCATGCAAGGAATACCGCAGATCAAGAGAGCAAACAGGAGAAAAGCAAGAACAAAGTGTTGGCCTGCAAAACAAGAAATACTGAAAAAATAAACGATCATAATAAGTAACATGCTAACAAAAATGGCACCACCTGTTCCCTTATAACTAAATGGTTGCCCCTTGAGTGTCACATGTTGATAAATATAACGACGGCATTTCACTAATGCCCACGGCCCATATATTCCCAGAGTAATAATTGTCAGCAAAAAATTCACAAGACAAATAAGAAAATACTCACCACCCTTGCCTGTAAAAACAAATGCGTGACGAGGATTATCTTTCCCGACGTTTACACCATTCATGAAGTATATCCCTAAAATAAATTCCATTCATATAGATAATAATTCCAGTCAATTGATACTGGACCACCTAGAATACGCTTTATCTAAGCGATATATGCTTAATATTTTCTGATTTATCTTCTTCTTGCACCACATAAGCGAGGGTGGTATTAAAGGGAGCTATAAATCATACATTTGAAATTGAGCTATGCTATGAATGTTGTCGTTTCGCCCGCGCTCCGTTTGCGCAAACTTACCGCTGCCGATAATCCCGCCATCGCCAGCGTCATCCGCCAGGTGTCCGCAGAGTACGGTCTTACCGCTGATAAAGGCTATACCGTCGCCGATCCCAATCTCGACGAATTGTATCAAGTGTATAGTCAGCCCGGTCATGCCTATTGGGTAGTTGAGCACAATGGCGAAGTGGTGGGCGGCGGCGGGATTGCGCCATTAGCAGGTAGTGAATCGGACATTTGCGAACTGCAGAAAATGTATTTTCTTCCCGCCATTCGCGGCAAAGGGCTGGCGAAAAAACTGGCCTTAATGGCGATGGAGCAGGCACGAGAAATGGGCTTCAAACGCTGCTATCTGGAAACGACCGCTTTTTTGAAAGAAGCGATTGGTTTGTATGAACATTTAGGTTTTCAACATATCGACTATGCACTTGGCTGCACGGGCCATGTTGATTGTGAAGTGCGGATGTTGCGCGAACTCTAAAAAAAATGCCCGCTAGTGTGTGCTATCGGGCATTTTAATCAATTAATTAATGGCGAACACCGTCATCGTCTTCGTCGACATAATCTTCATCGTCGCCATCTTCGCCGTTAGGATCTTCAAAATAAGTCCCCCAACCGTCGTATTCAACGTCGAATTTCTCTGCCAGGTTCATCAATTGCTCAACCTGGGCATCGATCAGATCGGCATTCAACGCGCATTCGCTGACGATGTCACAGCAAATTACGATATCGCCATCTTCCACTTCCAGCTCTTCCGGATCGGTCACTTCGTAACCGAGTTTAAACGCTTCAACCGCTGCTTTTTCCAGGGTTTCCAGATCGTCTGCGGAAAGGTGATGTTCGATGGTGTACAGCGCGTCCGGATCGCTGCCATCTTCCAGTAATTCTTCAATAATCAAACGTGTTTCTTCACGCTGTTCTTCGAGTTGTTCCGGGTTTGCCATGACTTATTCCTCTTAATGTCCTGCTGATTCTCTTATTGTCACACACCACTGACATTGCCTCCACCT
The DNA here is from genome assembly GCF_005781105.1 of Escherichia sp. E2586. Lineage (NCBI taxonomy): Bacteria > Pseudomonadati > Pseudomonadota > Gammaproteobacteria > Enterobacterales > Enterobacteriaceae > Escherichia > Escherichia sp. E2586. The sequence continues at coordinate 90,663 of NZ_VATN01000004.1, read as the reverse complement.
TTGTGACAAAGTTTTATGCTTTAGGCTTGCAAATGAATATTCATACATATAAATTGAATTTTAATTCATTATGGCGTAAGCCACAGGAGGGATCTATGTCCGGGTTTTATCATAAGCATTTCCTGAAATTACTTGATTTCACGCCAGCTGAACTCAACACCTTGCTCCAGCTAGCCGCTAAACTAAAAGCAGATAAAAAAAGCGGTAAAGAAGAAGCCAGACTCACCGGTAAAAACATCGCGCTCATCTTCGAAAAAGACTCAACCCGTACCCGATGCTCTTTCGAAGTTGCCGCATATGACCAGGGCGCTCGCGTTACTTATCTCGGCCCAAGCGGCAGCCAGATTGGCCATAAAGAGTCAATTAAAGATACCGCCCGCGTGCTTGGCCGCATGTATGACGGTATTCAGTATCGTGGCTATGGTCAGGAGATTGTCGAAACACTGGCGGAATACGCTGGCGTCCCGGTATGGAATGGGCTGACCAATGAGTTCCACCCCACGCAACTGCTGGCAGATCTGCTGACCATGCAAGAACATTTACCGGGTAAAGCGTTTAATGAGATGACGCTGGTCTACGCCGGAGATGCCCGCAATAACATGGGGAACTCGATGCTGGAAGCGGCCGCGCTGACCGGTCTGGATTTGCGTCTGGTGGCGCCACAGGCTTGCTGGCCAGAATCTTCGCTGGTTACGGAATGCCGCGCCCTGGCACAGCAAAATGGCGGGAATATTACCCTGACAGAAGATGTCGCGACTGGCGTTAAAGGTGCTGACTTTATCTATACCGATGTGTGGGTATCAATGGGTGAAGCAAAAGAGAAATGGGCTGAACGGATTGCATTGCTGCGTGATTATCAGGTAAATAGCAAGATGATGCAGTTAACTGGTAACCCGGAGGTCAAATTCCTCCACTGCCTGCCCGCGTTTCATGATGACCAAACAACGCTTGGCAAAAAGATGGCTGAAGAATTTGGCCTACATGGTGGGATGGAAGTAACGGACGAGGTTTTCGAATCTCCCGCCAGCATTGTTTTTGATCAGGCGGAAAACCGTATGCATACTATCAAAGCGGTAATGGTTGCGACGCTTGCCAAATAATTTCAGTACCGGAGGCGGCTTCACGTCGCCACCGGCAGGTACTCGCTTAAGCCATCAGCATCTTAACAACCGCTTTGCGAACCTGAGCAGGCTCACCCACTGCGCACAGCGGTTTGTGCACTTCACCCGGATAAAACACAACAAAATCGCCTTCATTAAGGATAACTGTTTTCTCTTCAATACCTTCAGGCAAAAAGGCGATGTCTTTATCAGCTAACCAGTCAGTATCCGGCGTACCCGCAGGCTGTGTGCTAAAAGTCATTCCTTCCTGCCCTTTTAACACAATCTGGATGTCGAGATAGCGGGCATGATACTCCGCGCGACGCGCTTCATACGGCTCAGTCATATCTTCAGAGATAAGATAAAACAGACGGTTGCCTTCGATATCATGCTTACCTTTTGGCGTTTCTGCCGTAACGTGCATTTTGATATGTTCAATGGCCTGGCGTAACTCTTCTGGCAACCACGGCTGGAGATTATGAATATTTCCGATGATCATCTTTTTCATTCCTCAATTAAAACAACGTTTCATTTCTCTCGTTATACGTAATTCCTTACTGCCATACCAGCATTTTTTGCTGTCCGATTGCGCCAAAGCATGTTTTTCCGCCCGCTTTTCACAAAAAAATTATTGTTAAAAACTCAATTTTAAAGCATATAAATTCACTACAATCGTTTACCTTGGTAATTTTTTGCATTGATTGCTTGATCCCACTTTCTGGCTGAGTATAATGCCGGACAATTTGCCGGGAGGATGTATGGTTCAGTGTGTTCGACATTTTGTCTTACCGCGTCTGAAAAAAGACGCTGGCCTGCCGTTTTTCTTCCCGTTGTTCACCTATTCCCAGCCCCTCAATCGAGGGGCTTTTTTTTGCCCAGGCGTCAGGAGATAAAAGATGGCTAATCCGCTATATCAAAAACATATCATTTCCATAAACGACCTTAGTCGCGATGACCTTAATCTGGTGCTGGCGACAGCGGCGAAACTGAAAGCGAACCCGCAACCAGAACTGTTGAAACATAAAGTGATTGCCAGTTGCTTCTTCGAAGCATCAACCCGCACCCGCCTCTCTTTCGAAACCTCGATGCACCGCCTGGGCGCTAGTGTGGTGGGATTCTCTGACAGCGCAAACACCTCACTGGGAAAAAAAGGGGAAACGCTGGCTGATACCATCTCGGTTATCAGCACTTACGTCGATGCGATTGTGATGCGCCATCCACAGGAAGGTGCGGCACGCCTGGCAACCGAATTTTCCGGCAATGTACCGGTACTGAATGCCGGTGATGGCTCCAACCAACATCCGACGCAAACCTTGCTGGATCTGTTCACCATTCAGGAAACCCAGGGACGTCTCGACAATCTTCGCGTCGCAATGGTCGGCGACCTGAAATATGGTCGTACCGTTCACTCCCTGACTCAGGCGCTGGCAAAGTTCGACGGCAACCGTTTTTACTTCATCGCGCCGGACGCGCTGGCAATGCCGCAATACATTCTGGATATGCTCGATGAAAAAGGGATCGCCTGGAGTCTGCATAGTTCCATTGAAGAAGTGATGGCGGAAGTGGACATTCTGTATATGACTCGCGTGCAAAAAGAGCGTCTGGACCCGTCCGAATACGCCAACGTAAAAGCACAGTTTGTCCTGCGCGCCAGCGATCTCCACAACGCCAAAGCCAATATGAAAGTGCTGCATCCGCTGCCGCGTATTGATGAAATTGCGACGGATGTCGATAAAACGCCGCACGCCTGGTACTTCCAGCAAGCAGGCAATGGGATTTTCGCTCGCCAGGCGTTACTGGCACTGGTTCTGAATCGCGATCTGGTACTGTAAGGGGAAATAGAGATGACACACGATAATAAATTGCAGGTTGAAGCTATTAAACGCGGCACGGTAATTGACCATATCCCCGCCCAGATCGGATTTAAGCTATTGAGCTTGTTCAAGTTAACCGAAACCGATCAGCGCATCACCATCGGTCTGAACCTACCTTCCGGCGAGATGGGCCGCAAGGATCTGATCAAAATCGAAAATACCTTTTTAAGTGAAGATCAAGTAGACCAACTGGCACTGTATGCACCGCAAGCCACGGTAAACCGTATCGACAACTATGAAGTGGTCGGCAAATCACGCCCCAGTCTGCCGGAACGTATTGATAATGTGCTGGTCTGCCCGAACAGCAACTGTATCAGCCATGCAGAACCGGTTTCTTCCAGCTTTGCCGTGAGAAAACGCGCCAATGATATTGCGCTCAAATGCAAATATTGTGAAAAAGAGTTTTCGCATAATGTGGTGCTGGCCAATTAATTGCGGTTGGTAATAAATGTCAGGCTCCCTATAATGAGCCAGACTTTTTACCGCTGTAATAAAGGAGAAATCATGAGCAAAACTATCGCGACGGAAAATGCACCCGCAGCTATCGGTCCGTATGTTCAGGGCGTTGATCTGGGCAGTATGATCATCACTTCCGGTCAGATCCCGGTAAACCCGAAAACTGGCGAAGTACCGGCAGACGTCGCTGCACAGGCGCGTCAGTCGCTGGATAACGTAAAAGCGATCGTGGAAGCGGCAGGTCTGAAAGTGGGCGATATCGTTAAAACCACCGTGTTTGTGAAAGATTTGAACGATTTCGCAACCGTAAACGCCACTTACGAAGCGTTCTTCACCGAGCACAATGCCACCTTCCCGGCACGTTCTTGCGTTGAAGTTGCACGTCTGCCGAAAGACGTGAAGATTGAGATCGAAGCGATCGCTGTTCGTCGCTAATCTTGATGGAAATCCGGGCTATCATGCCCGGATTAAGTCTGATGACAAAAGCAAAATCGCCTGATGCGCTACGCTTATCAGGCCTACGTGATTCCTGCAATTTATTGAATTTGTAGGCCGGATAAGGCGTTTACGCCGCATCCGGCATGAACTAAGCCCACTTTGTCTGCAATCTGAATCCGGGCCACCATGCCCAGTTAATTCTTTACTGCCAGCCGTAACGACGACTATAAATCCCTTTAACCAACTGCGTTAACACCATATACCCTGCCAGAATCGCAATCAGCCACGGGAAGTAACTTAACGGCAGTGCCTGCAGTTGCAGATAACCAGCCAGCGGTGAAAACGGCAACGCGATCCCCACGACTATCACGATCGCGGTCATCGCCATTAATGGCCACGACGCACAACTCTGAATAAACGGCACACGGCGGGTGCGGATCATATGCACAACCAGCGTTTGCGACAGTAATCCCACCACAAACCAGCCCGACTGGAACAGCGTTTGCGTTTCCGGCGTATTGGCATGAAATACCCACCACATCAGGCAAAACGTCAGAATATCGAAGATCGAACTTATCGGTCCGAAGAAGATCATAAAGCGCCCCAAATCCGCCGGATTCCAACGCTGCGGCTTTTGAATTTGCTCGTCATCAACGTTATCAAACGGGATCGCCACCTGTGACACATCGTACAGCAGGTTTTGAATAAGCAAGTGTAACGGCAACATCGGCAGGAAGGGCAGGAAAGCACTCGCCACCAGCACGCTGAACACATTACCGAAGTTCGAACTCGCCGTCATTTTGATGTATTTCAACATGTTGGCAAAAGTTCGGCGTCCTTCAATAACCCCCTCTTCCAGTACCATCAGGCTTTTTTCCAGCAGAATGATATCAGCCGCTTCACGGGCAATATCTACCGCACCGTCCACAGAAATGCCGATATCCGCAGCGCGTAAGGCGGGCGCATCATTAATACCATCGCCCATAAAGCCAACCACATGCCCTTCGCGCTTCAGTAAAGTCACAATGCGTTCTTTATGCATCGGCGTCAGGCGGGCAAACAGTGTGGTACGTTGCGCCAGGCTTGACAGTTCATCGTCATTTAGCGTTTCAATATCACTACCAATTACCACCTCTCCCGCATCCAGCCCCACTTCATGGCACACTTTCGCCGCCACTAACTCACTGTCGCCAGTAAGGATTTTGACGGTAATTCCACTCGCTTTTAATGCCTTCAGTGCCGGAGCGGTTGTCTCTTTTGGCGGATCAAGGAAAGCAATATATCCTTCGAGGATCAGGTCGGATTCATCCGCCCGCTGATAATCCCCTTCACGCGCGGGCAGATATTTCGTCGCCACCGCCACCACACGCAACCCCTGACGATTAAGCGTATTTGTAACCCGCTTAATCTTACGCAGCATGGTGTCATCGAGCGGAACAATCGCGCCATTGTGACGCACCTGCGAACACACATTGAGGATTTCCTGCAATGCGCCTTTGCACACCAGTTGATGGTGTTCGGCATTTTCTGCCACTACCACCGACATCCGGCGACGCTCGAAATCAAAAGGAATTTCATCCACTTTCTGCCAACGACTGGCCAGCGAGCGCGCTGACTTTTCATCTATACCTTCCAGCACCGCCGTATCAAGTAGGTTTTTAAGTCCGGTCTGGTAATGACTGTTCAACCACGCGCTATGCAGCACGCGCTCACTGGTTTTACCGGAGATATCGGTATGATTCTCCAGCACAATTTTATCTTGCGTCAGGGTGCCTGTTTTATCAGTGCACAGAATATCCATTGCACCAAAGTTCTGAATCGCGTCCAGATGTTTGACAATCACTTTCTGTTTCGACAGTTTTACTGCTCCACGCGCCAGTGTCGAGGTGACAATCATCGGCAACATTTCCGGCGTTAAGCCTACTGCTACCGAAAGCGCGAAAAGTGCCGCTTCCCACCAGTCGCCTTTGGTGTACCCGTTGATCAACAGCACCACAGGCGCCATCACCAGCATAAAGCGAATCAGCAGCATACTGACGCGGCTGATCCCTTGCTGAAAAGCATTCGGCTCGCTTTCCTGCTCGCTGACACGCCCCGCCAGTTGACCAAACCAAGTGTTGGCACCTGTGGCAATCACCATTGCTTGTGCCGTACAGCTCACCACGGTGGTGCCCATAAAACACAGGGTATCGCACTCCAGCGGATTGCTGTGCTCTGGCTGGCGAGTGGTTGCGGCTTTTTCCACGGGCAGAGACTCACCGGTTAACGATGCCTGGGCGACGAACAGATCCCGCGCCTGCAAAATACGTAAATCTGCCGGGATCATATCTCCCGCCGCCAGTTTAATAATATCGCCAGGCACCAGCTGATCGATCGGGATCTCCAGCCAGCCATTTTCGCCTTTATCGTTAATTACGCGCAGCACCGTCGCAGTATTACTGACCATCGCTTTCAGGGCATCTGCTGCTTTGGTGGAGCGCGCTTCCTGAATAAAGTTCAGCAACGTAGAAATAGCTACCATTAACGCAATAACGCCCGCGGCAAATAAATCTTCCGTGGCGTAAGAAATGCCGCCGAGGATCGTGAGCAAAATATTAAAGGGGTTGCGATAACAGACCCACAAATGTACCCACCACGGCGACGGTTGTTGCGCGGGTAGTTTATTTTCACCGTGTTGTTCGCGGGCTAATTCCACTTCCGCCTGATTTAACCCTTCTGGATGCGTGCCGAAGGTTTTCCATAATTCCTTTTCTGGCATCACCGCCATTTTCAGGCAATGCGCGCTTAAGGAAGGCGGGATCGGAATATTCGCTGTCTGTTGCGCACCAGGCAACGGATCGCGATGGACCAGACGAGAAGGTAAATGGCGAATGAGCCGGGTAAAAATTTCTTTAAACATAGGAAGTCCCTCCGCACCCTGTAAGCATGGTGCAGAAAATATCTTCAGGCGTCGCAAAGCCTTACCTGAAGGTAATAAACATGAGCTGGGACGTTAAAACGTCACGGCCTTACACATCCGGTAATGCCGTGAAAAGACGGGCTTACCGGAAAAGTTTTAATCTCCGTCGAGGGAGAGGCGTGGGATCAGGTTCCATATAACCTCCGGTAAGTGAAAAAAGCGCCGCAAATAATAAGGAGAATCCAATAATATTCGTAGCATTTATGCCGATATAATATCTGCAAGCAACTAAACCAACGATAAACCAGACTTTACCCATTGCTGAATGCGTGGGTAAAGTTAGGCTCAAATAATTAAACGCAAATTACGGGACAACAGGATGCAAAATCGGCTGACCATCAAAGACATTGCTCGTTTAAGCGGCGTGGGGAAATCCACGGTTTCCCGAGTGCTGAATAACGAAAGTGGCGTGAGTCAGCACACGCGCGAGCGCGTGGAAGCAGTGATGAATCAGCATAGATTTTCCCCTTCCCGATCCGCGCGTGCTATGCGTGGGCAAAGCGATAAAGTGGTTGCTATTATCGTCACCCGTCTGGATTCGTTATCAGAAAATCTCGCCGTTCAGACGATGCTGCCGGCATTCTATGAACAGGGTTACGATCCGATCATGATGGAAAGCCAGTTTTCGCCACAGCTGGTTACTGAACATTTAGGCGTTCTGAAACGTCGCAATATTGACGGAGTGGTGCTGTTCGGTTTTACCGGCATAACGGAAGAAATGTTAGCTCACTGGCAATCATCTCTGGTACTGCTGGCGCATGACGCAAAAGGTTTTGCTTCGGTCTGTTATGACGACGAAGGGGCGATTAAGATTCTGATGCAATGCCTCTACGATCGGGGGCATCGCAATATCAGTTATCTTGGCGTACCACACAGCGACATTACCACTGGTAAGCGGCGTCATGAGGCTTATCTGGCATTTTGCAAAGCACATAAACTACATCCCGTCGCCGCCCTGCCCGGCCTGGCCATGAAGCAAGGTTACGAGAACGTGGCAAAAGTGATTACGCCAGAAACCACTGCGTTGCTGTGCGCAACCGACACGCTGGCGCTCGGGGCATGTAAGTACCTGCAAGAGCAACACATCGACACACTGCAACTGGCGAGCGTCGGTAATACGCCGTTAATGAAGTTTCTCCATCCGGAGATCGTCACCGTTGATCCAGGCTACGCCGAAGCCGGACGTCAGGCTGCCAGCCAGTTGATCGAACAGGTAACCGGACGCAGCGAACCTCAACAAATCGTCATCCCAGCAGCCCTTTCCTGAGAGTTACCTTCTACCAGATTTATCCAAAGAGTGTTCAGAACACTACTGGCAGCTTCTGATGTATAGCTTTGAAGAAACCTCACCACAACTCTGTGCCACGACATTACGGTCTTTTGAGGCTGTCTGGTGGTTTCAGAGATAATCCCTCTCCAGACCATGCTAAAGCGAGTATTTCCGGGGACTTACCGGGTAGTATATTGTTTTTGTTGATTTTATAACCAGAAAATCATCAAAAAATTTACACATCGCTCTAGCGCCCGCCATCCGTACTCTCTGCTTTTTACTTTGAGCTAAATCAAAAAAAACGCAAACATCCTTAATGCAAAGCACTATATATAGACTTTAAAATGCATCTAAACCCAATATGTTGTATCCATCGTCTAAACTTGCAACAAGATACACATCAACGAAGCCGACACAATTGTGGATAAAGCGAATTGGGATTGCAGTAAATCCCCGTAACAAGAGCTGAATAAACCGGGGCGCACTTCCCAACTTTCTGTGGATAACCTGTTCTTAAAAATATGGAGCGATCATGACACCGCATGTGATGAAACGAGACGGCTGCAAAGTGCCGTTTAAATCAGAGCGCATCAAAGAAGCTATTCTGCGTGCAGCTAAAGCAGCGGAAGTCGATGATGCAGATTATTGTGCCACTGTTGCCGCTATCGTCAGCGAGCAAATGCAGGGGCGTAACCAGGTAGATATCAACGAAATCCAGACCGCTGTTGAAAACCAACTGATGTCTGGCCCGTACAAACAACTGGCCCGTGCATATATTGAGTACCGTCACGATCGCGACATTGAACGTGAAAAACGCGGTCGTCTGAACCAGGAGATCCGTGGTCTGGTCGAGCAGACTAATTCCTCGCTGCTCAATGAAAACGCGAATAAAGACAGTAAAGTCATTCCGACCCAGCGTGACCTGCTGGCCGGGATTGTTGCTAAACACTATGCACGTCAGCACCTGCTGCCGCGTGACGTGGTACAGGCGCATGAACGTGGTGATATCCACTACCACGATCTCGATTACTCGCCGTTCTTCCCAATGTTCAACTGCATGTTGATCGACCTGAAAGGCATGCTGACGCAAGGCTTTAAGATGGGGAATGCCGAGATTGAACCGCCGAAGTCGATCTCTACAGCTACCGCAGTAACTGCGCAAATTATTGCTCAGGTCGCCAGCCATATTTATGGTGGCACCACCATTAACCGTATCGACGAAGTTCTGGCGCCGTTTGTCACCGCCAGCTACAACAAACACCGTAAAACCGCGGAAGAGTGGAGCATTCCTGACGTCGAAGGTTACGCTAACTCTCGTACCATCAAAGAGTGCTACGACGCATTCCAGTCGCTGGAATATGAAGTAAATACCCTGCACACCGCCAACGGTCAGACGCCGTTTGTGACCTTTGGCTTTGGTCTGGGTACCAGCTGGGAATCGCGCCTGATTCAGGAATCTATCCTGCGTAACCGTATCGCGGGCCTGGGTAAAAACCGTAAAACCGCCGTGTTCCCGAAACTGGTGTTCGCAATTCGCGATGGTCTGAACCATAAAGTGGGCGATCCGAACTACGACATCAAACAACTGGCGCTGGAGTGCGCGAGCAAGCGCATGTATCCGGATATCCTGAACTACGATCAGGTAGTGAAAGTCACCGGTTCGTTTAAAACCCCGATGGGCTGCCGCAGCTTCCTCGGCGTGTGGGAAGACGAAAACGGTGAGCAGATCCACGATGGTCGTAACAACCTCGGCGTGATCAGCCTGAACCTGCCGCGTATTGCTCTGGAAGCAAAAGGCGATGAAGCCACCTTCTGGAAGCTGCTGGATGAACGTCTGGTGCTGGCACGTAAGGCGCTGATGACCCGTATCGCTCGTCTGGAAGGCGTGAAAGCGCGCGTAGCCCCGATCCTCTATATGGAAGGTGCTTGTGGCGTGCGTCTGAATGCAGACGACGACGTGTCTGAAATCTTCAAAAACGGTCGAGCGTCTATCTCGCTGGGTTACATCGGTATCCACGAAACCATTAACGCGCTGTTCGGCGGCGAGCATGTTTACGACAACGAGCAGCTGCGTGCGAAAGGTATTGCGATTGTTGAACGTCTGCGTCAGGCGGTGGATCAGTGGAAAGAAGAAACCGGCTACGGTTTCAGCCTCTACAGTACGCCGAGTGAGAACCTGTGCGACCGCTTCTGCCGTCTCGATACCGCTGAGTTTGGCGTGGTGCCGGGCGTGACCGATAAAGGTTACTACACCAACAGTTTCCACCTCGATGTGGAGAAGAAGGTGAACCCGTACGACAAGATCGACTTTGAAGCGCCTTACCCGCCGCTGGCGAACGGTGGTTTCATTTGCTACGGCGAGTATCCAAACATTCAGCACAACCTGAAGGCGCTGGAAGATGTCTGGGATTACAGCTATCAGCATGTGCCGTATTACGGCACCAACACGCCGATCGATGAATGCTACGAATGTGGCTTTACCGGCGAGTTTGAGTGCACCAGCAAAGGCTTCACTTGTCCGAAATGTGGTAACCATGACACCTCCCGTGTGTCGGTAACTCGCCGCGTGTGTGGATATTTAGGTAGTCCGGATGCGCGTCCGTTTAACGCCGGCAAGCAGGAAGAAGTTAAACGCCGCGTTAAACATTTAGGAAATGGGCAGATCGGTTGATCTCCACGCTGCGTTAAGCAAATGCCGGATGTGATGTGAAAGCGTCGCATCCGGCGTTGATTGCCGGATGCGGCGTAAACGCCTTATCCGACCTACACGCGGACTGATAAGCCAGGCGAAATATGAACTTCCATCAATACTATCCTGTCGACATCGTCAACGGCCCCGGCACTCGTTGCACCCTGTTTGTCTCCGGGTGTGTTCATGAATGCCCCGGTTGCTATAACAAAAGCACCTGGCGGGTAAATTCCGGTCAGCCATTTACCAAAGAAATGGAAGACCAGATCATCAACGATCTGAACGACACTCGCATCAAACGCCAGGGCATTTCCCTCTCCGGCGGCGATCCGCTGCATCCGCAAAACGTGCCGGATATTCTGAAACTGGTACAACGCATCCGTGCCGAATGCCCGGGTAAAGACATCTGGGTGTGGACAGGGTATAAACTCGACGAACTCAACGCTGCACAAATGCAGGTTGTTGATTTGATTAACGTGCTGGTTGATGGCAAATTTATGCAGGATTTAAAAGACCCTTCCCTGATCTGGCGCGGCAGCAGCAACCAGGTGGTACACCATTTACGTTAATCACTCTTCCAGCCGTTTATCCGCATCTTCATAAACGGCTGAGTTCTCTCTCTTACCAATAGCTATCACCAACACGAGCAACTCTTTATCGTTAACCTGATAAACCAGACGATATCCCAGAGTGCGAAGCTTAATTTTGTAGCAGTCCGGTAAATCCCGCAGTTTAGCCGAGGGATTGCGCGGCCTTTTCAGCACATCCTCAAGCTTTTTTTTAAATTGTTCCCGGACTGTCACGCCCAGTTTTTGCCACTCTTTCAGCGCTCGCGGATCAAAGGCCAGCTCATAGTTCATCCAGTCGGACCTTAATGGCCTCTTGTGGGTTGGCCAGTCGTTCCCTGACAGTGCGTAACAAGGCTTCTTCACTATCACTGACAGTGAGCGTTTTTACCGGCATTCGCCCATTTTCCACAACATACTGAAACAGCAGCCGTACGGCTTCAGTAGGCGTGATATTTAATTTTTCCAGCACCGCATAAGCCTCATTTTTCAATTTGTCATCCAGGCGGACGTTAAGTGTGGCCATTATGCCTCCGGTAATTATGAAAAGTGTAATGCATTATAGCATTACATATGCATTACATTCATTTCTGGAAAACGCCTCGCAAAAATGGCGGCGACACGCAGAAATATGCCGTAGTGAAGAGAGATTTAGCGGTGATTTTACGAAGGGAGAGGAGAGCATTGGGCGGCGACGTTTCACCGCCCAATGAGGAATTAACGATACTTCTTGTGATATGAATTGCGGGTCGTTTTCAGTTGCTCTGCGGCGGCCTGCGCTTCTTTTACTTTACCTTCATTAGCCAGCTTCAGCGCGTCGTCAATCTGGCCAACCAGAATGTCGAAACCGTGGCGGAAGTCTTTCATTTCCGGGCTGTCTGGCGATTTTCCTTCCAGCTTCGGCGGCGTTGCTTTTTGCGCATCCAGCGCCGCGGCACGCATTTTGGTTAACGCGTCTTTGACTTGCGCCGCGTTATCCGCTTTTTCGACCACTTTTAAATTGTCGTTGAGGGTTTCCATATTGTCTTCCAGCTCAGCGGCAAACGACACCGAACTGAATACCAACGAGGAGACTGCAAGAATAGCTAACAGGCTTTTACGCATTGCTCACTTCCTTTTTTATTTACACTTCATCCTTCACACTGCCTCATCGACGGCTAAGCTCATTCGCCCGAGTCACGTACTACGAGTACGCTCCCCGGCCCTCATTCACTTTCCGTCTCGATGCAGTGCGAATGATTTTGTGTAATTTTTTAGTTTATAGCGCGGCAGGTCGCGCCAGTTTTTTTACTGTCCGGCGATTTTCATCTCCGGCAACAGCACAGAACCACACTGTATATTACTGCGTGTTTCAATATCGTTACCGACGGTGACAATATTGCGCCACATATCTTTTAAATTACCTGCGATGGTGATTTCGCTAACCGGATACTGAATTTCGCCGTTTTCTACCCAGAAGCCCGCCGCACCACGGGAATAATCACCGGTAATTGCACTCACGCCCTGGCCCATCAATTCCGTCACCACCAGCCCAGTACCCATCTCTTTGAGCATCTGCTCGAAGCTTAGACCTTGTCCGGCAATGCGCCAGTTGTGAATACCGCCCGCGTGTCCGGTGCTTTTCAGCCCCAATTTGCGCGCCGAGTAGCTGGTCAGCAGCCACTGAGTCAGGATGCCATCTTTAATAATGTCGCGACGTTCGGTACGAACACCTTCGCTGTCGAATGGCGTAGATGCCAGCCCTTTCAGCAGATGCGGATGCTCTTCAATGGTCAGCCAGTCCGGCAGAATTTGTTTACCCAGCGAATCCAGCAGGAAGGTGGATTTACGGTAAACCGATCCACCCGCTATCGCCCCAACCAGATGCCCAAAAAGCCCGGTTGCCACTTCATTGGCAAAAATGACCGGCGCTTTCATGGTGGAGAGTTTACGCGGTGACAGACGCGATAAGGTACGGCGAGCGCAGTCGGCCCCGACCCACTCTGGCGTTTGTAGATCGCTCATCGCGCGGCCAATGGTGTAGGCATAATCACGCTCCATATCGCCATTTTCTTCGGCAATCACGCAACTGGAGAGCGAATGACGCGTTGAGCAGTAGCCTTGCAACATACCGTGGCTATTACCGAAAACTTTGACGCCGTAATGGCTGTTAAAACTGCCGCCTTCGGTGTTGGTAATGCGTTTATCCGCCTGTAATGCCGCCTGTTCAGCACGGGCCGCCAGTTCAATGGCTTCGTCTGGAGAGACTTCTGCGGGGTGGAACAAGTCAAGATCCGGCGCGTCGAAAGCCAGCAGTTCTTTATCTGCCACGCCTGCATACGGATCTGGCGAAGTGTAACGCGCAATATCCAGCGCCGCCTGTACGGTGCGTGCAATGGCCTGCGGGCTTAAATCGGTGGATGATGCGCTACCTTTGCGGTTCTGGTGATAAACGGTTATCCCCAGCGCGCCATCGCTATTGAATTCGACATTCTCCACTTCACCATAGCGCGTACTAACGCTAATGCCGGTGGTCTTGCTGACGGCAACTTCCGCACCGTCCGATTTGCCTGAGGCCAACTCCAGCGCAGTCGAAACTGCTTCTTCCAGAATCTTGCGCTGCGCTTCAACTTGAGAGATTACTTTCATTGCAAGTGCCATAATGTAGAGAGTTTCTCTGAAGTCTAACAGAGAACCGTTTTTCAGTGCGCATCTTAACTGGTAACATTAGCCTCTTTTTTTTAAGGAGCCTGACATGACTAAGCAGCCCGAAGACTGGCTCGACGACGTTCCCGGTGATGACATCAAAGACGAAGACGATGAAATTATCTGGGTCAGTAAAAGTGAAATTAAACGTGACGCCGAGGAGCTAAAACGCCTGGGCGCAGAAATTGTTGATCTGGGGAAAAACGCGCTGGATAAGATCCCGTTAGATGCGGATCTGCGTGCGGCTATTGAGTTAGCCCAGCGTATTAAGATGGAAGGTCGCCGCCGCCAGTTGCAGCTCATTGGTAAGATGCTGCGCCAACGCGATGTAGAGCCTATCCGTCAGGCGCTGGATAAGCTGAAAAACCGCCACAACCAGCAGGTGGTGTTGTTCCATAAACTGGAAAACCTGCGCGATCGTCTGATCGATCAAGGGGATGATGCTATCGCTGAAGTATTGAATCTGTGGCCAGATGCCGATCGTCAGCAACTGCGTGCTCTGATCCGCAACGCGAAGAAAGAGAAAGAAGGGAATAAGCCGCCGAAATCCGCACGCCAGATTTTCCAGTATCTGCGCGAGCTGGCAGAGAACGAAGGGTAATTTTCGTTGTTGATGTGAGTATGGTTTGCCGGATGCAGTGCACCGTCAGATCTGTAGGCCTGATAAGACGCGTCAAGCGTCGCATCAGGCGCTATGCTCAAATGCCGGGTGCGGCGTCAACGCCTTATCCGGCCTACAAAAGCACGTTGCCCCTGTAGGCCTGATAAAACGTCTCAGGATTACTGCACAGCTTCCGCTTTCTTCGCCAGACCATCCAGCAGTTTCTGATGGATCCCACCAAAACCGCCGTTGCTCATCACCAGAATATGGTCGCCAGGCTGAGCGGTTTTCACCACCATTTCTGCCAGCGCATCAACATCTCCACTCCAGTGCGCAGGCTGAATACATGCTTCTGCCACTTCAGCTACCTGCCACGGAATATGTGACGGTTGCAGCAGGAAGACTTCATCGGCACGACCTAATGACGGAGCCAAATCATCTTTGCAGACGCCCATCTTCATGGTGTTGGAACGCGGCTCAAGCACGGCAATAATACGCGCCGTACCGCCAACTTTGCCGCGCAGCGCCGCCAGCGTTGCCAGAATTGCCGTTGGGTGATGGGCAAAATCGTCATACACCGTCACGCCATTAGCTTCGCCACGCAGTTCCAGGCGGCGACGGGCATTGATAAACAATCCCAGCGCGTTAGCAGCATCAGCCGGTGCGATGCCAACATGACGGGCCGCAGCAATCGCCATCAAACCATTGTGCATATTATGTTCGCCCACCAGCGACCATTTCACTTCGCCCACTTTTTCGCCATCCAGCAAGACTTCCCATTCGGAAGCGTCAGTGGTCAGCTTTTTCGCCTGCCAGTGACCTTGCTCGCCCACCAGCTCCTGTTCACTCCAGCAGCCCATCGCCAGGGTTTGTTTCAGGTTGATGTCGTTTTCCGGCCAGATAATACGCCCCTGACCAGGAACAATACGCACCAGATGGTGGAATTGTTTCTGAATCGCTTTCAGGTCGTCGAAGATATCGGCGTGGTCGAACTCAAGGTTGTTGAGGATCAGCGTTCGCGGGCAGTAATGAACAAACTTAGAGCGTTTGTCGAAGAAGGCGCAGTCATACTCGTCTGCTTCGATAACAAAGAAGTCGCTTTCGCCCAGGCGTGCAGAAACGTCAAAGTTCCCCGGTACTCCACCGATCACAAAACCTGGTTTATAGCCGCACTGTTCCAGAATCCAGGTCGCCATTCCCGCGGTGGTGGTTTTACCGTGTGTACCGGCAACGGCCAGCACCCAGCGGTCACGCAGCACAAAATCGTGCAACCACTGCGGACCTGACATATATGGAATGTTTTTTTCCAGTACCGCTTCCACACACGGATTTCCACGGGTCATGGCGTTGCCAATAATCACCAGATCCGGCTGAGGATCGAGCTGGCTGGCATCATACCCCTGAATCAGTTCAATGCCTTGCTTCTCAAGTAAGGTGCTCATCGGCGGATACACATTGGCGTCCGAACCCGTTACTTCATGGCCCAACTGGCGCGCCAGAATCGCCAGACCGCCCATAAACGTGCCACAAATTCCTAATATATGAATGCGCATACGTCACTATCCTTTTTTAATCTACCGTTCATTTTACGCATATGTCGGGCAACAGAGAAACGCATTTCAGGATAATCCGTAATTTGCTGGCGCGATTCACCTGAGCGCAACATTGAGATTATTTGTTAAGATTATTGCGGTCGCTTTACTCCATAAACATTGCAGGGAAAGTTTTATGAAAACGTTAGGTGAATTTATTGTCGAAAAGCAGCACGAGTTTTCTCATGCTACCGGTGAGCTCACTGCTTTGCTATCGGCAATAAAACTGGGCGCCAAGATTATTCATCGCGATATCAACAAAGCTGGACTGGTTGATATCCTGGGTGCCAGCGGTGCTGAGAATGTGCAGGGCGAGGTTCAACAAAAACTCGACTTGTTCGCTAATGAAAAACTGAAAGCCGCACTGAAAGCACGCGATATTGTTGCGGGCATTGCATCCGAAGAAGAAGATGAGATTGTCGTCTTTGAAGGTTGTGAACACGCAAAATACGTTGTGCTGATGGATCCGCTGGATGGCTCGTCCAACATCGATGTTAACGTCTCTGTCGGTACCATTTTCTCCATTTACCGCCGCGTTACACCGGTCGGCACGCCGGTAACGGAAGAAGATTTCCTCCAGCCTGGTAACAAACAGGTTGCTGCAGGTTACGTGGTATACGGCTCCTCTACCATGCTGGTTTACACCACCGGATGCGGTGTTCACGCCTTTACTTACGATCCTTCGCTCGGCGTTTTCTGCCTGTGCCAGGAACGGATGCGCTTCCCGGAGAAAGGAAAAACCTACTCTATCAACGAAGGGAACTACATTAAGTTTCCGAACGGGGTGAAGAAGTACATTAAATTCTGCCAGGAAGAAGATAAATCTACCAACCGTCCGTATACCTCACGTTATATCGGCTCGCTGGTCGCGGATTTCCACCGTAATCTGCTGAAAGGCGGTATTTATCTCTACCCAAGCACTGCCAGCCACCCGGACGGCAAACTGCGTTTGCTGTATGAGTGCAACCCGATGGCATTCCTGGCGGAACAAGCGGGCGGTAAAGCGAGCGATGGCAAAGAGCGTATTCTGGATATCATCCCGGAAACCCTGCACCAGCGTCGTTCGTTCTTCGTCGGCAACGACCATATGGTTGAAGATGTCGAACGCTTTATCCGTGAGTTCCCGGACGCGTAATCTCCTGCGCCTCTCCACACGGAGAGGCGTTTTTATCGCTGCGCAATGTTGACTCTTGTCACTGGCGAACTCTGACGATTCTCCCACAACACCGTTAACCCACGCTGTAAGGCAATAAAAATGAATAACAAAATGCCGATGGCGATTTTCGTCCACCATGAGCTCAGCGTGCCGTCAAAGTTTATGTAAGTCTGGATCAGTCCCTGAATCGCCACACCAAAAAGCGTCCCTAATACCGTTCCAACGCCACCGCTCAAAAGTGTACCGCCAATCACCACCGACGCGATAGCGTCCAGTTCCACACCTACACCCGCCAGGGCGTATCCGGCCTGGGTATAAATCGAGAAGACAATTCCTGCCAGTGTCGCCAGTCCGGTAGAGAGCATATAAATGCGAATAGTGGTGCTGCGAGTGGAAATCCCCATCAGGTTCGCCGACGTTGCGTTGCCGCCAATGGCGTATACCTGATTACCAAAACGCGTACGATGCGCGAGGAATATGCCGATAACCACCACCGCCAGCATCAGCAGCCCCATCGCGCTTAAGCGACCACCGCCGGGGATTTTCCACGCAAGGCTTGAAAGCGTGTCATAAATTGGATGGTTTATCGGGATCGACTCTTCCGAAACGAGATAGCTGACGCCGCGCAAAAAGAACATTCCCGCAAGGGTAATGATGAACGCCGGGATCTTCAGGGCGTCGATCAGAAGCCCCATAAATGCGCCGAAGGCACAGCCCATCACCAGCACCAGTGGAAACGCCAGCAGCGGCGAGAGGCCGAAATCGCCAATCACTTTTGCCAGAAACACGCCGGTAAAGGCGATCACCGAACCGACGGAGAGATCGATTCCGCCGGAGAGGATCACAAAGGTCATGCCGACGGCGATGATGCCAAGAAAGGCATTATCGGTCAGGATATTGCAAATCACGCGCGTGGAAGCAAAGCCGGGAAACTGCGTCAGGCAGTAGAGATAGCCCAGCACAAAGACGCCGATGGTGATCATAAGCGGCAGGTTACGTTTTATCACGGCTACGCACTCCTTTAATCAGACTGATAAAGCGTTGCGACTGGACAATCAGCACGCAAAGCACCACCACCGCTTTCACCACCTGGTTCATCTCTGGCGGAAAGCCCGAAAGCAAAATTCCGGTATTCATCCCCTGAATAATCAGCGCCCCCACCACCGAAAGCAGCAGGTTAAAGCGCCCGCCCATCAGCGATCCGCCGCCAATTACCACCGCGAGAATGGCGTCCAGCTCCAGCCATAACCCAGCGTTATTGGCATCGGCACCGCGAATATCCGCCGCCACGATAATGCCCGCGATTGCCGCACACAGCCCGCTCAATACGTAGGTGAGCATGACGATGATTCGTGTGTTGACTCCGGCATTTTTTGCCGCCCGAATGTTGATGCCAACGGCTTCAATAAACATCCCCAGCGCCGTTTTGCGGGTCAACAGCCAGAAGAAGAGGAGCGTCAGCACAGCGATAATGACTGGCGTTGGCAGGAACAATAGCGATCCGCTGCCGAACCATGAGAGATCCGGCGAGTTGAACGTGACGATCTGCCCGGAGGTGATCAGTTGAGCCACACCGCGCCCGGCAACCATCAGGATCAGGGTGGCAACAAACGGCTGAATTTTGAGGATCGCCACCAGTATGCCGTTCCACAATCCAGCCAGAATGCCGGTACCCAGGGCGCTTAACAAAACAATTGGCAGGCTGAACCCCGCGACCGTCATCGCAGCCGTTGTGGCTCCGGCGATGGCCATCACCGCCCCTACGGAGAGATCAATCCCCCCCGTAGCGATCACCAGCGTCATGCCAATCGCCAGTAACGCAACCGGGGCGGCGCGATTAAGAATGTCGATAGGACTACCGAACAAACGCCCATCCTGAAGCACCACCTGCCAGAAATGCGGGGCCACCAGGCTATCGACCACCAGCACCAACAATAGCGCCACCAATTGCGGCATCCCCGTCGGCCAGCGAAAGCGCTTTTTCGACGACGCGGTGTCAGGGAGAGATTGAGGCATCACACTGTTCTCCTTACGCCGCAATGGCGTTCATGATCGCCGGAACGGAAAGCTCTGCCAGCGGGATCTCCGCCACCTGTTTGCGATCGCGCATGATAATCACCCGATCGGCATAGCCCACCAGTTCTTCCAGTTCGGAGGAGATCACCAGCAGCGCCAGACCGTCAGCACACAACGTTTCAATCAGGCGAATGATCTCGGCATGGGCGCCAACGTCAATGCCACGCGTTGGCTCATCGAGGATCAGAAATTGCGGACGAGTCAGCAGCCAGCGTGAGAGCAACACTTTTTGCTGATTGCCGCCGGAGAGAAATTCAATCGGTTGTTCGCTGGAAGGAGTACGAATGCCCAGCTGACGGATAAAGCGTTCGGCAATCTCTTGCTGTTCTTTACGGGAAATCGGCCGTAGCCAGCCGCGCTGGGCCTGGAGAGCGAGGATGATATTTTCCCGCACCGAGGCGGCGGCGATGATGCCATCGGTTTTCCTGTCTTCCGGGCAAAAGCCGATGCCCAGTACCGAAGCCTGATGTGGCGATCGCAGGGTTTGCTGTTTGCCTTTGATCAGCGCCGTGCCGCTATCGGCTGGTTTGATGCCGAAGATCACTTCAGCGGTTTCGGTACGTCCTGATCCCAGCAAGCCTGCCAGACCGACGATCTCGCCGGGGCGTACTTCCAGATCAAACGGCGCGATCGTTCCTTTCTTGCCGTAATCTTTAAACGCTGCAACAGGATTGTCACTAAGCAATGTTCTTCCGGCACGCTGTAGCGCATGAGTATCCAGCTCACGCCCCAGCATCATTTTCACCAGTTCGATCTGCGGTAGCTCGCGGGTTTCCCGACAACCAACAAAGCTGCCGTTGCGTAAGACGGTGATCCGATCACTGACCTGATAGATCTGATCGAGAAAGTGAGTGACAAAGATCAGGCTGACGCCGCGATCGCGCAACTGGCGCATCAGGCCAAATAATAACTCCACTTCCTGAGTGTCGAGGCTGGCGGTGGGTTCATCGAGGATTAGCACTTTGGCGGAGAGATCAATGGCCCGACAAATGGCGACAATTTGCTGCATCGCAACTGAAAAGCGGTTGAGCGGTTCCCGCACGTCGAGGGAGAAACCGTAAGATGCCATCAGTTCGGTGGCGCGCTTTTCCATCTCTTTACGTCGTAGCAGGCCGAAACGCTTAGGTTCGCGGCCTATGAATAGATTATCAGCGACCGACATATTGGGTAGCAAGTTAACTTCCTGATAGACAGTGCCGATGCCGAGCTGCTGTGCGTGGGCGGTGTTTTTCGGTGAAATAACCTGACCTTCCAGCCAGATGGTGCCGCGATCGGCATGGTAAACGCCGGTAAGTGCTTTGATTAACGTTGATTTACCAGCTCCGTTTTCACCGAGTAGCGCCATGATTTCACCACGGCGCAGGCTGAAATCAACGTTATCTAACGCTTTGACGCCAGGGAAAAATTTGCTTAATCCTTCGGTGCGGAGGATTTCCTGGTGTTGGTCGGTCGTCATGGTTTCCCCCGAAGTAAAGCGTGCTCCCGCCAGGCATGATAAGACGCGCCAGCGTCGCATCAGGCACCAGCGCACAACTGCCGGATGCGGCGTAAACGCCTTATCCGGCCTACGAGTCGGTATCAGGCATTAATGCCTGATACGTCTCAATACCCCATGTTTTTCTTCTTCTCTAACTCTTCTTTTGCGGTATCAGGCAGGTAAAGGGTGGACTTGGTCAGCGTCAGCTTTTCAGGCATGGTGCCGTCTTTTTTATATTTCTCCAGCGCGTCAAAGGCGGGTCCCGCCATGTTTGGCGTCAGTTCAACGCTGGCGTTCGCTTCGCCATCAATCATCGCTTTGTAGATGTCCGGCACGCCGTCGATAGAGCCTGTCAGGATATCTTTGCCCGGTTTCAGGCCCGCTTCTTTAATTGCCTGAATTGCGCCAATCACCATGTCGTCGTTATGGGCGTAAACCATGCAGATGTTTTTGCCGTTGTTTTCCGCTTTGATAAAGCTCTCCATGACTTCTTTGCCTTTACTACGGGTGAAGTCACCGGACTGCGAGCGGATGATTTTGATATTTGGCGCATTCTTAATGGCTTCGGCAAAGCCTTTCTTACGGTCAATGGCGACGCTGGCCCCAACGGTGCCCTGTAACTCAACCACGTTACACGGTTTGCCATTGACCTCTTTAACCAGCCAGTCACCAATCAGCTTGCCTTCGAGGATGTTGTCGGCGGTGACGGTGGTCATATAGAGAGATTTGTCTTTCACGTCGATGGAACGGTCAAGCAAAAAGACCGGAATTTCGGCTTCCTTTGCTTCTTTCAAAACAGGTTCCCAACCCGTTGCAACCACCGGGGCGATAAAGATGGCATCTACCCCCTGCGCGACAAAGGAACGCACTGCTTTAATCTGGTTTTCCTGCTTTTGCTGACCATCGGCAATTTTCAGTGTGATACCGCGTTTTTCGGCCTCACTTTTCGCCACATTAGTTTCTGCTGCGCGCCAGCCGGATTCGGATCCAACCTGCGAAAATCCTACGGTTAACGGAGCGGCCAACGCCATAGACGACATGGCTGCCGAGACTGCAGAGACTACAAGTAAGCGTTTCCACATAGGGTTGTCCTCGTCGGGGTGATTATTATTGGTGAAAAGATGTTCGCGAAAAAACTATAGACAATTAGTTCTGTAACAGATTGCGTTACATCACACTTCAAAAAAGTAAATACATCGTTAATCACAAGTTTGTAATCGCTTTCATATCACTATGAAAAATGCGGCTACGGTTATGGATTTTCCAGCTCTGCGAACCGTCTTAAAACTGGCGAAAAAGGAAAATGAGGGCGAAAACAAGCGAAGACATTCGGCGCGAGTTGGCTATAATACTCGGCACTTGTTTGCCACATATTCTAAAGGAAACAGACATGAGCTTACTCAACGTCCCTGCGGGTAAAGATCTGCCGGAAGACATCTACGTTGTTATCGAAATCCCGGCTAACGCTGATCCGATCAAATACGAAATCGACAAAGAGAGCGGCGCACTGTTCGTTGACCGCTTCATGTCCACCGCGATGTTCTACCCGTGCAACTACGGCTATATCAACCACACTCTGTCTCTGGACGGTGACCCGGTTGACGTTCTGGTCCCGACTCCGTACCCGCTGCAGCCGGGTTCTGTGATCCGTTGCCGTCCGGTTGGCGTTCTGAAAATGACCGACGAAGCTGGTGAAGATGCGAAACTGGTTGCGGTTCCGCACAGCAAACTGAGCAAAGAATACGATCACATCAAAGACGTTAACGATCTGCCGGAGCTGCTGAAAGCTCAGATCGCTCACTTCTTCGAGCACTACAAAGACCTCGAAAAAGGCAAGTGGGTGAAAGTTGAAGGTTGGGAAAACGCTGAAGCCGCTAAAGCTGAAATCGTTGCTTCCTTCGAGCGCGCAAAGAATAAATAAGCTCTTAGATACTCTAAATAATTCAACTTGCAGGACAAAACGCCAGCGGCGTTTTGAACAACGCTTGCGTTGGCCCTGAAAGGGCGAGGCCTAAGGCCGAGTAACGCGACAAGTGTGTGAATCCCCTGGAGCTTACAGAAGTAAGTGACTGGGGTGAATGAACGCAGTCGCAGCACATGCAACTTGAAGTATGACGAGTATAGCGCAATAACCCTGAACGCCGGACTTCGGTTAGTAAGGGTTTTTTTATGCCCGCAATTTATAAACTATCTACTCCACTATTATTATTTTCAGCAGTTGAAAGGCTCGAACGGTAAGAACAAGCTAAACTCGACCACCATTTTGCTGTTCATAGCCGCTTGCTGGAAGTTAGCCGACCTCACTCATACTCACCGTTCAAAGCGTGCCCCCGTTTTACCCCTGCACATTTGTGAACGCCAGCAGAGTTTTTTATGCGATTGCAGATATGGAAAGCGGCTCGGAGAGAAAAGCAAAAGATGTGAAAGTTACAAAAAAATCGCGAGATACATCGCAAAAAACAACGCCACCCGAAGGTGGCGTGTTTATATTATGACTGATCCCTGTCTAACCAGTCGCCGCTTTCAATCAGCGTTAATCCATCGACGGGTCGTTGATAAACGTACATCCATGCACTCCCGTACGGCGTCTGAATCAACTGGCGCGCGTATTCACCGCCCCTGGTGCGCAAGGCATCAAGTTCGGCCAGCGTGGCGTTGTCAATACGATAAACTTCACCATGTACCGTTCCGTTTCCCGGAACTGCGCCTGGATAGTGGCCCAGGCTATACAACTGGTAGTTATCGATACTGAAATCGCCCAGCAACTGGGCATTTGTCATCCAGTGGCTGTTGCCTTGTTTGTGACGTAAACTGCCGTAGACAAATATTCGCATAGCTAAAACTCGAACTGATAGAGCAAATCCAGTGCCTGATCTACACCAGACACGGCTTCCAGATATAGCTTCGGCATCAGGCGATAACGTAACGTGAGTGTTGCTATAGAGTCAAATATCCCCACGCCGTATTTCACTTGTAAGCCTGGTAATACATAGCCGCTGACCACCACCTGGGAAGAATCACCTACCCCCTCGGTGTCGAGCGCTAAATTACTTACACCAAATGTCTCGCCGATTTTACCCACAATCTGACCACTTTGCGCAACCCCCAGGCCAATCAGCATCGAAGTCATCGCCGCGCTGTCGCTCTGATCGCTCTCCAGCCCTTGTCCACGCAATAAGTAAGACAATGCAGCCTGTTGTGACATCGCCGGGTCAGAGAAGATCTCCGCTTTCGGCTCATCCGCCAGCCCGGTGACACGAACACCAGCGATTACGTCATCTTCTGTAGCATCCGGGTTACGAATGGCTTCGATATTGAGATACGGTTGATCCGGTGGGCCAGAGAACAGCAGCTCGCCTTTGCGCACAATCAGATCCTGGCCATATGCATGGAAGCGCCCTTCAGGGATGTTAATTTGCCCGTTCAGGCCCAGACCTTGTTTGTCCTGTACGACGTTGAGATCGCCCGTCAGCCGCGCCTTCAGGCCAAAGGCATCAATGCGCACGTTATTGCCGACGTGGACAATCAGGTTGCTGTTGATCGGAATTGACGCGGTTTTCGTCTCCTCCGGTTGCAGGTTATCGTTGAGCATCACCACATCGCTTGAGACACCCACCGCACTTTCCGGCAGATCGTGCACCACAATGCGCGCCCACGGTACATCCACGCGACCATCAAGGGTAAACAGGCTTGGTGTCGCTTCGAATACGATGTCAGGCGACACATCCATCCGCACCATCGGTGGTACGGTGATCCGTACCTTACTGCCTTTCGCCGTTACCCGCGCCCGCCAGTTTTCAATCTGGCTCCAGTCAGCATCACCGTTCAGGTAGATGTCACCCTGCTGAGTCCTCACGGTCCCCGCAAGCGTCGAGCGCATACCGTTAAAATTGACCGCAAGCTGGCTCGGCTGCATATCAAATGGCATAAAGTTGCCGTCGATATCCACGCCTGTGACCTGTAGCTGACCAAACAGCTGCGGGCTTTGCACATCACCGCCCAGACGTAGGCTGGCGCTCACCATCCCCGCGGCTTTTTCACCACGCGTAAAGATGGGGTTCACCATTGCGAGGTTAAAATTGCGGATGTTGACGTTGCCGCCAAGATTCCGACGGCCTTGCGGATCGGTCACCTGCACCTGACCATCAAACTGGCCGTTATTGCTCAGACGGATGGTCCAGCCCAGCTCAGCGCGATTATTCCGCAGCTCTGCCGATAGGTTCAGCGTCTGAAACGCCACCGGTAGCTCCGCATCGTTGACGGTTTGCGTCACCTGCACGTTACGCCCCGAAAGAGTGATACTACCCTGTGGCAGCCCCTCTTTGGTGGTGTCCCAGGCAACGTCCGCTTTACCCGTGAAGATACCGCTTGCCTGAGTAGTTTCCGGCATAAACGGTTTCAGCATTGCCAGGTCGAAGCGGTTGAGATTCACAACCGCACGCCCTTCAGCCCCGGCATCAATGGTTTGCGGCACGCACAGTTCCGCATTCGGGTTAAGCCAGCAGTGTGGCCCAATGCTGATTTTTTGCTCCTGATTGCGATAGTCCAGCGCGATATCACGCGTCAGCGACCACGGTCCGACCGGCGTCTGGAAGCGCGTATTGCTAAGTGTTCCCTTCCAGCGTTCTTCTTTGCGATCAAAGCTACCTGCCAGATTAAGCTGCCCGGAAACCGGCTCGCCCTGAATCCTCAGTTGTAACTCGTGCTGCTTTTCGCTGCCTTTCGCATTCAGAGTAACAAGGTTGATATTCACATCTGGCTGCGAGATTTGCTCAACGCGCACGTCGAGTTTACCCGCAATCTGATCGGTGGATTTGATGTCGCCTTCCACGCGAACCTGCGACACAGAAAGTTCCTGCCAGCGCAAGCCGCGCGCGGTGATATCCGCCAGCAACTGCGGCGCTTCCACCGTACCACGAACTTTCACCAGCCCTTTCGCTGTACCGCCAAGACCTGGCAGCGCGTTATCCAGCCCCGGCGCATTGATGGTGGCGTCAAGATTGAGATCTTTTACCCCCAGCTCGCCTTTCACTTCGGCACTGTTTGGCCCCAGTTCCAGATGCAGACCTGGGATCATCCACTGCATATAACTGTTGCCTTTCAGCGTTCCCTCAACGTTCACTTTGTTATGTTTGACGTTGCCGGTCAGCTTCAACTCCGGCACGTCCATCTGCCAGGTGCCGCCGTACAGGCTACCGCGCGTTTTGATCAAACCATTGAGTTTCGATGGCCAGTCCGGGAACTCTTTCGCCGTATTAATGCCGTTGAACGTCAATTCGCCGCGCCAACTAATGGCCTGCTGCCAGTCGAGCAGCGCCTTCAGCTCGGTTTTTCCTTCCAGCGCCGCAACGGTGAGTTTATCGAGATTGACCTGCTGTTCATTCCCTTTCGCATCAAGGGTAATGGTCGCTGGCGGGATCTCCTGCCCTTTCACCGCCGTACGCATAGACAGCGTGTAATCGGTCATTTTGCCGGTGAGTTTCAGTTTCAGGTCATCCGCCTGATATTGCTTCTCACCAGTGAACGGCCAGTAAAGTTGTTTGCTGTTCACTTCCACGTTGAGCGGTAATCCAGCTTCCGCCAGCCGCGTCTGGGCGCGCAAATCCATATCCACCGGGCCGGAAAGGTTAACGCCTATCTCCAGCTGTTCGCGCAGCGCGCCGCCCACTTTTAGCTTCACCTTTTCACCTTTCAACGGCTCCACATTCAAAGTGCTGTTGAGGGTGATATCTACTGGCCAGTTGTTGGACAATTGTGCCGTACCGCTGGCATTGACAATCCCCTGGTTAGAGTCAATATCCAGCGCATCCAGTTTGGTATTGCCGTCGATGCTGCTCACTTTCAGCAGCATGGTGCTCACGGTGATATCCGTGTCGCCTGTCACGCGCAGTTGCTCGCCTTTAAACTCTTCAATGTTCAGGTTAAGCGGCAAATGCACGTCGGTCATTTCCGGCAATACCGGGCGAGAAAAGAGATCTTTCAGCGTTTCGCCGAGCGGCTTTTCCTCCGGCTGCGGATTTTCAATTTTCGGTTCGACCACTTCTTCCTGCGCCACGTCCGCCACTTTCGGCAAAGCAATCAACAGGCCTTTCAGCGACGTCGGTTTCAGGGTCAGGGTTTTCTCCTGCCAGTTCAGGCCGGAGGTGAAGTCCATCACCGACACCGTAGTGTCATCAATCTTGATGTTGACGTTATCCAGCGCCACGCGTGTCAGTGTGATGGGATACGGCGTGGAGAGATCCAGCGGTCCACTATCTTCCTCTTCTTCAACCTGCTCAGAAGGAGGCATTTTTTTGCTGTCGATGTTGACCTGAATATCTTTCAGCGCCAGATCGTTAACACAAACGCTGCTGTTCCACAGACAATCCAGCCCAACGGCCAGGTGCAGATTGCCCGCTTTTACCGCCACGCCTGGCTGCTCATAACGAACGTCAGACAGGGTAAGGTCGCGCCAGCCGCCAGTGACCTTGCCGATGTCCAGCCCAGGCACCCAGCGGTCCGCCGCTTTAAATACCAGATGCAGGCCGCTGGTGGTGCCAACCAGAAATGCCACCGAGCCCAGCAGTAGTAAGATGACGATAACCGCGCCGAGGCTGATTTTTTTCCATAAACTCATAATTCTGGCCCCAGACCGATGTAAAACTGTAACCCGTGCTCGTCTTTATCCGCGACCGGTACGGCGAAATCGAGCTTGATTGGCCCGACCGGCGATTCCCAGCGCACGCCGACCCCGGTGCCGGTTTTGAAGTCGCTGCGGCGGATATCACTCACCGCTTCACCGCTATCGACAAACACCGCGCCCCACCATTTTCCGGTCACGTTGTACTGGTACTCCAGTGATCCGGTAATTAGCTTTGATGCCCCTTTCAGGTCACCATTGTCATATTTCGGCGCAATAGATTTGTATTTATAGCCGCGAATACTGCGGTCGCCCCCGGCGAAGAAACGCAGATCCGGCGGTACTTTGTCGAAGTCACCGGTTTCAATCCAGCCCAACGTGCCGCGCGTAACAAAGCGATGGCGATCGTACAGTGTGCGGATCCAGACGTTCTGTGCCTGGAAAACGGAGAAATCGACATCCGATCCCCAGGCTGTGTTGGAATAGTCGATAGAGTAGCGTTGCGAGTCGCCCCAGGTCGGCATCAGGCCGCCGCGTGATCGCGTCCGGCTAATCATCACCCCTGGATAAAACAGCATTGTGGTGTTAGTAATTTCACCCTGAGTAAAGTGGTCGAGACTCCAGCGTAGGTTAATGGCGCGCTGCCAGCCGCTGGAAAGATCCCAGTAGCGGGAAGCGACCAGGGTAGTGGAATCGGATTCGGTGTCATTCAGGTCAGTACGCTTAAAACCGCCCTGCACCAAATAATATTGTTCCAACGGATTCTTCAGCAACGGCATTTTATAGCTGAAGTCGAGGGTCTGTTCCGGCGCGGAAATACTGGTACTGGTAGTCAGACTGTGACCGTATGAGTTCATCCACGGCTTTTTCCACGTCGCTTTCACGCGCGGTCCCACGTCCGTAGAGTAACCGCCCCCGGTTTCGATGGTGTTTTCTGTTCGCGGCGAAACCACGCCTGTCAATGGTAATACTTTCGTTTCGCGCGCTTTATCAAATTGCGGTGCCACTACCACCGAATTAAACCAGCCAGTCGCGGAAAGGCGACGGTTCAGTTCCGCCAGATCTTTTGACTCGTATTCATCGCCTTCTTTGAACGGTACCAGGTTTTGCAGGTACTCGTCGCGAATTTGCGAACCTTCAAAAGTGACATGCCCAAAGCGGTAACGTTCGCCACTGTTGTAATCAATATCCCAGTACGCTTTATGCAGGCCAAGCGCTATGCCTAACTGAGCTTTGGTAAATTCGCTATCGAAATAGCCTTTACGCAGCGCAATACTGGTTAAGGACTTTTTGAAATTTTCATAATCGCCCTGGTTTAGCACCGTACCTATAGCCGGGCGAGTATCCAGCAACTTCAAATAGTCTTTATCGGTTCGCGCACCGCCGCGCAAGACTACATCGGTGCCGCCAATCAACACGGGTACACCCGGTGTAACTTTAGCAACCAGCACCTGCCGTCCTTTCTGTGGCGGTGGCTGGAGATCAAATTCAATTGTTGGCTGGTAATAGCCCAGTGCTTTTAGACCTTCCCGAATGGCATCATCAACACGTGCGCGAAAGCGCCGGTCTGGCGTCACTTCATCACTTTGAATCGTAGAAAGCTGTGCACGAACGTTTTTTTCCAGCTGTCCCGATAACCCTTCCACCTGTAGACGGACATTCGCGGCGATGGCAGAACCACTAAAGCAGAGTAAGCTTACACAGCATAACTGTCGGATATAGCGCACATTTTCTCCTGAATATCCTTTATTCCTGCCCCTGGAACTCCGTTAAACGGCTTAACAATAATCCAGCAATATGGATTAAAAAGCAGACTAAACCCAAAATATTACTTATGTTTTACTTTAGACCCATTCACGGGGGTTATTGTGTGCAAATACGTCCCTTGTTACAACCTAAACCCCTATGACCGACTTTCGGGAGAACGACACCATGAGTTTATTTGATAAAAAGCATCTGGTTTCCCCCACCGATGCCCTTCCTGGACGGAATACCCCGATGCCCGTAGCTACGCTGCATGCGGTCAACGGTCACTCAATGACAAATGTGCCTGACGGAATGGAGATCGCCATTTTTGCGATGGGCTGTTTCTGGGGCGTTGAACGCCTTTTCTGGCAACTTCCCGGTGTTTACAGCACTGCCGCAGGCTACACTGGCGGTTACACGCCAAACCCGACTTATCGGGAAGTGTGTTCCGGTGAGACCGGCCACGCCGAAGCGGTGCGAGTGGTTTATGATCCGTCGGTAATCAGCTATGAACAACTGTTGCAGGTTTTCTGGGAAAACCACGATCCTGCACAAGGGATGCGTCAAGGTAATGATCACGGCACGCAGTACCGTTCCGCGATTTACCCGCTGACACCAGAACAGGATGCCGCCGCCCGCGCCAGTCTGGAACGTTTTCAGGCCGCAATGCTCACCGCCGATGACAATCGCCAGATAACCACCGAGATTGCTAACGCCACACCGTTCTATTATGCCGAAGATGACCACCAACAGTATCTACATAAAAACCCTTATGGCTATTGCGGAATTGGTGGAATAGGCGTTTGTCTGCCGCCTGAAGTGTAGTATTAAAAGGTGGCCCCAAAGTGAAATGAGACAAAAATTTAACCCTCTGGCGACTTTACAGTACCTTACGCTATACTAGCCTCTGAAAATGCCGGTTCACTCTCTTCGAATCGGCTTTCAATGTGTATTTCACACAAATTAATCAACTTCCCCTTCCGAGGATCTGACCTGAACGGTTAGATAAGATATGTTAAACAGTATTTTAGTCATACTCTGCTTGATCGCCGTAAGTGCGTTCTTCTCGATGTCCGAGATCTCGCTTGCCGCCTCACGCAAAATCAAACTTAAACTGCTGGCTGATGAAGGCAATATAAATGCCCAACGCGTTATGAATATGCAGGAAAATCCCGGCATGTTCTTTACCGTGGTACAAATCGGTTTGAACGCAGTGGCGATTCTCGGCGGTATCGTCGGTGATGCAGCGTTCTCCCCGGCTTTTAACAGCCTGTTCTCCCGCTATATGTCGGCAGAGCTCTCTGAGCAACTGAGCTTTATTCTCTCTTTCTCGTTAGTGACTGGCATGTTTATCCTGTTTGCGGATTTAACCCCGAAACGCATCGGTATGATTGCGCCAGAAGCTGTGGCTTTGCGTATCATCAACCCGATGCGCTTCTGCCTGTACGTCTGCACCCCGCTGGTGTGGTTCTTCAACGGCCTGGCGAACATGATCTTCCGTATCTTTAAACTGCCGATGGTGCGCAAGGATGACATCACTTCCGATGATATTTACGCGGTAGTAGAAGCGGGGGCGCTGGCGGGGGTATTACGTAAACAAGAGCATGAACTGATTGAAAACGTGTTCGAGCTTGAATCCCGTACTGTCCCGTCGTCTATGACTCCGCGTGAGAACGTCATCTGGTTCGATCTCCACGAAGACGAGCAAAGTCTGAAGAATAAAGTGGCGGAACATCCGCACTCAAAATTCCTCGTCTGTACTGAAGATATCGACCACATCATCGGCTATGTGGATTCGAAAGATCTGCTTAACCGCGTGCTGGCCAATCAAAGCCTGGCGCTGAACAGTGGCGTACAAATTCGCAACACGCTGATCGTGCCAGACACGCTGACCCTTTCTGAGGCGCTGGAAAGTTTTAAAACTGCGGGCGAAGACTTTGCAGTAATCATGAATGAATACGCGCTGGTTGTGGGGATAATCACCCTCAACGACGTGATGACCACACTGATGGGCGATCTGGTTGGTCAGGGTCTGGAAGAGCAGATTGTGGCGCGTGATGAGAACTCATGGCTAATCGATGGTGGAACACCGATTGATGACGTGATGCGTGTACTGGATATTGACGAGTTCCCGCAGTCAGGCAATTACGAAACCATTGGCGGCTTTATGATGTTTATGCTGCGTAAGATCCCCAAACGCACTGATTCGGTGAAATTCGCCGGCTACAAATTTGAAGTGGTGGATATCGATAACTACCGCATCGACCAGCTGCTGGTAACGCGGATCGACAGCAAAGCCACCGTCCTTTCGCCAAAACTGACTGACGCAAAAGATAAAGACAAAGATAAAGAAGAAAACGTCGCATAACCTCAGAAACATCAACGGCTCCTGAATCAGGAGCCGTCTTATTACTGCATAGCACTTTGGTTAAGCCATCTCTGTTTGCAGACGCATAACCTGACGGTTTACCTCGGACATCACTGATAAATGCAGTTTATCCTTCACTTTTGGGATAAGAATTTTACCCTTATCAAATTCAAAAGCGCCAACATCCTTGATGTATAACCGTCCACGAAACAGGATCTTCACGTACTTCGCCACTTGCAGTGGGTTGTACCGTTGGAAAATTTTCATTGTTGTCTCCTGCTGAGTATTACGCCTTTGCGGTACCACAATCGGTCCAACTATTATGAGGCGCAAATTTTAATGCCTAATGACTATAGACTACTGCGGTAATGTTTCCAGCCTGTATGAGTTTTTTTACCGTAACGTTACAATTATTCAGAATTATCTTTTCGCCTAATCAGAATCTTTAGTATAAGCATTCATTTTTCATATGATTTGTGCGCTTGTCCGCAAACTGGCATCACACTTGCGGGATTTTCGATAAATAGCACATATGATTAAAAGTCAGACCCAAGTGGTCGGATCACCTGCATATCATAAGAAGGAAACACCATGACTCTACGCAAGATTCTGGCCCTCACCTGCCTGCTGCTGCCGATGATGGCCTCTGCACATCAGTTCGAAACCGGCCAGCGAGTACCGCCGATTGGCATTACCGATCGTGGCGAGTTGGTGCTTGATAAAGATCAGTTTAGCTACAAAACCTGGAACAGCGCGCAGTTAGCGGG
The DNA here is from genome assembly GCF_005781105.1 of Escherichia sp. E2586. Lineage (NCBI taxonomy): Bacteria > Pseudomonadati > Pseudomonadota > Gammaproteobacteria > Enterobacterales > Enterobacteriaceae > Escherichia > Escherichia sp. E2586. The sequence goes on along the minus strand of NZ_VATN01000004.1, from coordinate 58,224 downwards.
AAAAGTGCGAGTGCTACAACATATAGCTGGTCGTACGTCAGCCAAAGAGAAAAACGCGACGCTGATAGAAGCGATTAAATCGGCGAAGTTGCCGCACGATCGCTACCAGACCACCACCATTGTCAACACAGATGACGCAATTCCGGGTTCCGGCATGTTTGTGCGCAGCAGTCTGGAAAGTAATAAAAAGCTTTATCCGTGGTCGCAGTTTATTGTCGATAGCAACGGCGTCGCGCGCGGCGCCTGGCAGTTGGATGAAGAGAGTTCTGCCATTGCCGTGCTCGATAAAGACGGCCGAGTGCAATGGGCGAAGGACGGAGCGCTCACCCAGGAAGAGGTGCAGCAAGTGATGGACTTGCTGCATAAGTTGCTCAATAAATAGAAACTCTGAATCCTGGGTTCAGGAACGATTCACGCGGGGTATAATCCAGCGGTTTACCCTGCCAATCGTGTACGTGCGCTCCGGCTGCAGCAGCAACAGCGTGGCCGGCGGCAGTGTCCCAAATATTGGTTGGTCCGAAACGTGGGTAGAGCTGCGCCTGCCCTTCCGCCACCAGACAGAATTTCAGCGAAGAGCCAATGGACGTCGTCTGATGTTCGCCAAGCTGTTGCAGATACTCTTTCAGCTCTGCATCCGCATGGGATCGGCTGATGACCACCAGCGGCGGCCGCGCATCGCGTACCTGAATCTGCTTGCGCACGCCGCACTCTTCTTTCCAGGCTTTGCCTTCTGCCGCACTGTACATTACGTTCATTACTGGCGCATACACCACACCTAAAATCGGTTTTCCGTGGTCGATGAGCGCAATATTAACGGTGAATTCGCCGTTACGTTTAATAAACTCTTTAGTGCCATCCAGCGGGTCCACCAGCCAGTAACGCTGCCAGTGCTGACGGACTTCCCAGCCGGGAGGATCTTCTTCAGACAGAACCGGAATATCCGGCGTCAGCGTACGTAAACCGTCCATGATTACGGTATGCGCGGCAATGTCCGCCGCTGTCACCGGTGAGTTATCCGCTTTGCTGACGACGTCCATCGGTTTCGTCCCGTCGTAGACCTGCATAATGGCATCGCCCGCAATCCGTGCGAGTTGACATACTTGTTCTAACATTCTCCACCTCTTTTGTTTCAGTGGTGTTAACTCGTTGTTTTACTTATACCCTATCGTTAAAGAATCCGCCAACTGTGATGGCGTCATCGTTTCCTGATTTATTATTTATGGCATCCTTCAACGCTCTGTATGAAAGACGTTTCATCTACTCATTCATAAAAGGATGCCCAGATGGTTAAGTTTAGTGCAACGCTCCTTGCTACGCTGATTGCCGCCAGTGTGAATGCGGCAACAGTCGATCTCCGCATAATGGAAACCTCTGATTTGCATAGCAATATGATGGATTTCGATTATTACAAAGACTCCGCCACAGAAAAATTCGGACTGGTTCGTACTGCGAGTCTGATTAATGGCGCGCGTAATGAAGTGAAAAACAGCGTGCTGGTCGATAACGGCGATTTGATTCAGGGGAGTCCGCTGGCAGATTACATGTCGGCGAAAGGATTAAAAGCAGGTGATGTTCATCCGGTTTATAAGGCGCTGAATACGCTGGATTATACGGTCGGCACACTCGGCAATCATGAATTTAACTACGGTCTGGATTACCTGAAAAATGCGCTGGCAGGGGCGAAATTCCCTTATATAAACGCCAACGTCATTGACGCTAAGACCAAACAGCCGATGTTTACGCCGTATTTAATTAAAGACACCGAAGTGGTCGATAAAGACGGGAAAAAACAGACGCTGAAAATTGGCTACATTGGCGTCGTGCCACCGCAGATTATGAGCTGGGATAAAGCCAATTTATCCGGCAAAGTCACCGTTAACGATATTACTGAAACAGTGCGCAAGTTCGTACCAGAAATGCGCGAGAAAGGGGCCGATGTTGTTGTCGTCCTGGCGCATTCTGGTTTGTCTGCCGATCCGTATAAAGTGATGGCGGAAAACTCAGTTTATTATCTCAGTGAAATTCCGGGCGTTGACGCCATTATGTTTGGCCATGCTCACGCCGTCTTCCCGAGTAAAGATTTTGCCGATATTAAAGGCGCGGATATTGCCAAAGGTACGCTGAACGGCGTTCCGGCGGTAATGCCTGGCATGTGGGGCGATCATCTGGGCGTGGTTGATCTGCAACTCAATAATGACAGCGGGAAATGGCAGGTGACGCAGGCCAAAGCCGAAGCACGGCCTATTTACGATATCACCAATAAAAAATCTCTCGCGGCGGAAGACAGTCAACTGGTAGAAACGCTAAAGGTCGATCACGACGCCACACGCCAGTTTGTCAGCAAACCGATCGGTAAATCTGCCGACAATATGTATAGCTATCTGGCGCTGGTGCAGGATGATCCGACCGTGCAGGTGGTGAACAACGCGCAAAAAGCGTATGTCGAACATTACATTCAGGGCGATCCGGACCTGGCAAAACTGCCGGTGCTCTCTGCTGCCGCGCCGTTTAAAGTCGGTGGGCGTAAGAACGACCCTGCCAGCTATGTCGAAGTGGAAAAAGGCCAGTTGACCTTCCGTAATGCCGCCGATCTCTATCTCTATCCCAATACGCTTATCGTGGTGAAAGCCAGCGGTAAAGAGGTGAAAGAGTGGCTGGAGTGCTCCGCCGGGCAGTTTAATCAGATAGACCCCAACAGCACTCAACCACAGTCACTCATCAACTGGGATGGTTTCCGTACCTATAACTTTGATGTGATTGATGGCGTGAATTATCAGATTGATGTTACCCAGCCCGCCCGCTATGACGGCGAATGTCAGGTGGTTAATGCCAATGCAGAGCGGATTAAGAACCTGACCTTTAACGGTAAACCCATTGATCCGAACGCCATGTTCCTCGTTGCCACCAATAACTATCGCGCTTACGGCGGCAAATTTGCCGGAACAGGTGATAGCCATATTGCCTTTGCTTCACCGGATGAGAACCGTTCGGTACTGGCAGCGTGGATTGCTGAAGAGTCTAAACGTGCGGGAGAAATCCACCCGGCGGCAGATAACAACTGGCGTCTAGCGCCGATTGCTGGCGATAAGAAACTGGATATCCGTTTCGAAACTTCCCCGTCAGATAAAGCCGCAGCATTTATTAAAGAGAAAGGGCAGTATCCGATGAATAAAGTCGCGACCGATGATATCGGCTTTGCGATTTATCAGGTGGATTTGAGTAAGTAAAACACTTCATTTTCGGCCTACAAATCATCAACCGCATCCGGCATTTATTGTCGGATGCGATACTGACGCATCTTATCCGCCCTACAAGCTATGAACCGTAGGCCGGATAAGCGCAGCGCATCCGGCTCTTCCTGGCGGATGCGATGCTGACGCACCTTATCCGCCTTACAAGCTATGAACCGTAGGCCGTAGAAGCGCAGCGCATCCGGCTGTTATGCCGCACGTTCATCCCGCACCGCCAACACCTCGGGCAAATTCAACTCAATCCAGTCCGCCAGTGCAGCAACCTTTTCGCTCACCTGCTCGCCCAGCGGCGTGAGGCTATATTCCACATGCGGCGGCACCACCGGATACGCGATACGGTTAAGAAAACCATCCTGCTCTAACGCCTGTAACGACTGCGCAAGCATCTTTTCACTCACCCCGCCGATTTTGCGCCGCAGGTCGCTAAAGCGATGAGTACCTTCGCGTAGCGCCACCAGAATCAATACCCCCCAACGGCTGGTGACGTGTTTCAACACCTCGCGCGAAGGGCACTGTTCAGCAAAGAGATTTCCCTCTTTCAGTTGTTGCGACAGGCTAACCTGACTCATCTCATACTTACCTTTTTGTACGTACTTACTAAAAGTAAGTTTAGGTGTTAGCGTATTTAAACACAAGACAAAACGATGGAGACTTCCCATGATCGCTATTACTGGTTCCACTGGCCAACTTGGTCACTATATTATTGAATCCTTGATGAAAACGGTTTCTGCCAGCCAAATAGTGGCTATCGTTCGTAATCCGGCAAAAGCACAGGCTCTGACAGCACAAGGCATTACCGTGCGCCAGGCTGACTACGGCGATGAAGCCGCACTGACATCTGCACTTCAGGGAGTGAAAAAACTGCTGCTGATCTCTTCCAGCGAAGTGGGTCAACGTGCCCCGCAGCATCGTAATGTTATTAATGCCGCAAAAGCGGCTGGCGTGAAATTTATCGCTTATACCAGCCTGCTACATGCAGATACCTCACCGCTCGGCCTCGCCGATGAGCACATCGAGACGGAGAAAATGCTGGCTGATTCAGGCATCGCTTATACCTTGCTGCGCAACGGCTGGTACACCGAAAACTACCTCGCCAGCGCCCCGGCAGCACTGGAGCACGGCGTATTTATCGGTGCCGCGGGCGATGGCAAAATTGCCTCAGCCATGCGCGCAGATTATGCGGCGGCTGCGGCGCGCGTAATGAGCGAAACAGGCCACGAAGGCAAAATTTATGAACTGGCGGGCGATAGTGCCTGGACGTTGACACAGTTAGCGGCAGAGCTGACCAAACAGAGCGGCAAACAGGTTACCTATCAAAACCTGAGCGAAGCCGATTTCGCCGCGGCACTGAAAAGCGTCGGACTGCCTGGCGGACTGGCGGATATGCTGGCGGATTCTGACGTTGGCGCATCGAAAGGCGGTCTGTTTGATGACAGCAAAACGCTTAGCAAATTAATTGGCCGCCCAACGACAACGCTAGCCGAAAGCGTAAGCCATCTTTTTAATGTTAATAACTAGTTAATTAAAGTGGCATCCTCCCGCATCCTCTCTGATAATGACGGGATGCGGGGAACGACCACGTCTGTTCCCTGAATATTTCTTCTGACAGACCAATGGATGCCAGTGATGATTAGCGGCGTGCTGTACGCCCTGTTAGCAGGGTTGATGTGGGGGCTTATTTTTGTCGGGCCGTTGATCGTGCCAGAATACCCGGCGATGTTGCAGTCGATGGGGCGTTATCTGGCGTTAGGGTTAATTGCGCTGCCCATTGCCTGGCTGGGACGCGTGCGTCTGCGTCAGTTGGCGCGTCGCGACTGGCTTACCGCACTAATGCTCACCATGATGGGCAACCTCATCTATTACTTCTGTCTCGCCAGTGCCATTCAACGTACCGGCGCGCCTGTTTCCACGATGATTATCGGAACTCTGCCGGTAGTTATTCCTGTCTTCGCCAATCTGCTTTATAGCCAGCGCGACGGCAAACTCGCGTGGGGAAAACTCGCCCCGGCACTGGTTTGTATTGGCATCGGCCTGGCGTGTGTGAATATTGCTGAGTTAAACCACGGACTCCCCGATTTTGACTGGGCTCGTTATACCTCAGGCATCGTGCTGGCGTCAGTCTCTGTAGTCTGTTGGGCGTGGTATGCCCTGCGCAACGCCCGCTGGCTGCGGGAAAACCCAGACAAACATCCAATGATGTGGGCGACGGCCCAGGCACTGGTCACACTGCCGGTTTCTCTCATCGGCTATCTCGTCGCTTGTTACTGGCTGAATGCCCAAACGCCGGACTTCTCCCTACCCTTTGGCCCCCGTCCGCTGGTGTTTATTAGTCTGATGATTGCCATTGCCGTACTTTGCTCATGGGTCGGTGCACTCTGCTGGAACGTCGCCAGCCAGCGATTACCGACAGTGATTCTCGGGCCGCTGATTGTTTTCGAAACGCTGGCAGGTTTGCTGTACACCTTTTTGCTACGCCAACAAATTCCACCGCTGATGACGCTGAGCGGTATCGCGCTGTTAGTGGTTGGCGTGGTCATTGCAGTCAGAGCAAAACCGGAAAAGCCTTTAACTGAATCTGTCTCAGAAAGTTGACATGCTGGCAGTGAGTTAAATAAGCCTCTGCTACGTAAGGGTTATAGCTTTTGCCTTAAAGATGCATTTAAAATACATCTTATATTATTAAGAATGAGGTATCAGCTATGGCTTATCGCGACCAACCTTTAGGTGAACTGGCGCTCTCTATTCCTCGCGCTTCGGCTCTGTTTCGTCAATATGATATGGATTACTGCTGTGGCGGTAAGCAGACGCTGGCTCGTGCTGCGGCACGTAAAGAGCTGGATGTTGACGTCATTGAGGCCGAGCTGGCAAAGCTTGCTGAACAACCGATTGAGAAAGACTGGCGTAGCGCGCCGCTGGCGGAAATCATCGACCATATCATCGTGCGCTACCACGATCGCCACCGCGAGCAGCTGCCGGAGCTGATCCTGCAAGCAACCAAAGTCGAGCGCGTTCACGCTGACAAACCGAGCGTGCCAAAAGGGCTGACAAAATACCTGACCATGCTGCATGAAGAGCTTTCCAGCCACATGATGAAAGAAGAGCAGATCCTCTTCCCGATGATCAAACAAGGCATGGGCAGCCAGGCAATGGGGCCAATCAGCGTGATGGAAAGCGAGCACGATGAAGCGGGTGAACTGCTGGAAGTGATTAAACACACCACCAATAACGTCACACCGCCGCCGGAAGCCTGCACCACCTGGAAAGCGATGTATAACGGCATTAATGAACTGATTGATGACCTGATGGAGCACATCAGTCTGGAAAACAATGTACTGTTCCCGCGCGCGCTGGCGGGTGAGTGATTTGTTCGATCAACGATCCTGACATGAGCAGGATCGTTGATTATTAAGTGATTCAGTCATTCAATGGAAGTAATTCATTGTTGTAACTGGTGTATCTGCCTTCAACGGTAAGCAGACTGCCATTTTTATCAAGATGCGCCGCATTGAGTTGTCGAGTCTCATTACGCCGCTTCGCATCACGAACCAGCCCATCGCCTACGTAATAAATATAATGGTCATCATGAGCAAAGGTATCTGATAATCGACCATTAGCGTCTTTAAACCAGGTCCATTGGCCTTTCAGTTCAAAATGCTCAACCGTGTCTCCATTAATAAAATACGTATAGCGATCGTCATGTGCTAAATAATTTAATGGTGTGCCATCGGAGCTTTTATACCACTGCCATTGCCCATTGATATCAAAAATAGTCACATCATCGCTCGCAATGAAATAAACTTTGTTCCCTACAACATTAGCACCTTCCTGTAATTCTTGTTGTGGGCCTGGTAAATGTATGACCGACAGCGTTTTTTCGACTGCAGATATATATTTCACCAGATAGAGCGAATCTTTATATTGCGCCACATTCTCCGTCAGCGGGCGAAAATATTCCGGATCAACATCAGGAATAGTCGCAACCCGGCAGTCATTGGCACGCCGGGAAGCATCACGCGTCAACCATGTTACTTTATCCCGCTGCAGGTCAAACGTACTCCGGCAATTTTTACCGAACGCATAACGTTTCTCCCCGTCTTTATCGCGATAAATCAGCAGTGAACCGGCTATCCAGCGCACAATATGAAAGGTATCCGGATCGGCGTTGATGGCATCTCCATTCACAAAGACCTGCGATTTAGTCCGCCAGATTGTATCCCAGGGTCCCGGATTACTTTTGCTTTCGCAGCTATTAGGTGAATAAATAATGGGACGACGTGTCCAGGGTTTAATGTCAAGAATAGAATACCCTTGCGCACTACCTAACCAGCGCCCCTGAAAGTAAAGATTGCGACGATCTTTCAGCACATCCGCGGAATCAATTGAATTCATCCTCCCTCCCACCTGTTGCAGCGAATCCATATCGACCTGCTTTTCGCCGTGATTATCATCCGTGCGTTCGCCATCAAAATAGAGGCTGTCTTTATCGGCAGCAAAACGCCCCCATGCGCGGAATGTTGCGGCATCGACTTTCGGTATTCCCGGCGGGTTCTGAACTATTTTCCCTGCCCATAAAATATGGCGGCCATCAGTCAACCAGTCGAAACGCCAACCACCGTTGGTTCTGATATAAGCGCCACCATCCACCCGCACAAAATCATTATTGATATCATCAGGAGAATCATATTCATCATCAGTGCCGTCAGATACACGGCGCAGTTGTTTGAACTTCACCTGTGGTATATGAATATCCGGGAAATAGAGTCCGTAACCGTCGCTATCTTCAACGATATATTTTGTGCCTTGCCCCCACGGCTGGTAATAAAACACAGCAGTAGGCACACCGGAGCAGGCTAGTGAGGAGGTTGAAAATAAAGCCAGTGCGAGACAAAAGGGTTTAATTGGCAACATAGCGTCATCCTGAAGCTGTTAGCGTGAAGAGGTTATTTAAATAAGGGTTTAAGACCGCTCGGGGGTTGCTTCACCGATGACCAACCTCCCTTACCTAAGTTATAACGCAGCCATTCACCTTGTTGGGCGTGCTCTTTCCCAATTCCAGTCGCTTGTTGAGTGTAAAGCTGCCCGTCTGTTGATATAAACGTGTTAGTTAATCCCCAACTACCACCTGCTTCAAGTGAGTCGGAGAGATCCTCTGGCTTGAGATTAATCAACTCCCCTTCGCCCAGGGCGTTGGTTGTGACTTTATAAATTTGGTTCTTATATAAACCGGTATTCCGAACAAATAGATAAAAATATTCCGGATCAACTCCCGCCAGCGTTTCATAAATACACTCACTGCCCGCTGGAGTGGCTTTATGTTTGAGCCAGGACACGTTATTCAGACCAATATTAAAAGGTGCACAGCGATAGCTGGTATCCTCCAGCTCATAGTCATGCTCACCGCTTTTATCGCGATAAACCAACCGTTCGCCAGGCATCCAACGTTTAATCTGAAAGGTTTTGCGATCGGCGGGCAGCGGCTTGCCATTAACAATCACCTGCGAATTTGTCAGCACAACAAATTGCAGGGATGAATCATGCCGCACGATTTGAAACCCGTCAGTGCCTCCCAACCAGCGCCCCTTATGCCAGAGACTATTTTTATCACGCAGTAAATTCCAGATGTCCGTCTCTTCCAGAGTTGACATATCTACCTGCTTATCACCGCTATTATCATCGGTACGCTGACCGTCAAAATAGACGCTGCGTTTATCAGCAGCGAAAGCACCGAATGCCTGGAAACTGGCGGCATCGACATTAGGTTCACCGGATGGATTTTTCAGGACTTTGCCTGCCCAAAGGACAGAACGTCCATCGGTGAGCCAGGTATGCTGGCAATCCCCCTCATCATCGCAATCGAACTTATCGGGATTAAAATCGGACAGTAAACGGGTTTCTTGTTTATTGGCTAAATTGGCAATGCGCCAGAGGCGGGAAAAATTAACGTCCGGCAATTTGGAGAGGATCTCATCTTTTTCCCCCTTCTGTTCGGCAACATAAACCGTGCTTTTCTCCTGCTGGCGGTAATAAAAATCTGCGCCCCAGGAAGGTGAAATGGAGAGAGGTAATGCGGCGATTAATAACCAACTGTGCTTAGCCATAGTGAACTCTGCAATGAGTGGCAAAGATCCACGGTAAGCCCGCGCCTGAGAGCTGTCGATGACAGGAAGTATTTTTAGGAATGTATAAAGACAAAGGAGATTGCTGACAAAGTGTGCTTTGTTCATGCCGGATGCGGCGTAAACGCCTTATCCGGCCTACAAAATCACGCAAATTCAATATATTGCAGAGGTTCTGTAGGCCTGATAAGCGTAGCGCATCAGGCAATTTTGCAGCCTGAAAGACACCCGCAGGTGCCTTAGCGGCATTACTTCGCCATGCGTTTTTTACCAATAAACAGCCAGCCCAGCCCCAGCGCGATAAACCACAGTGGGGTAACCAGTAGCGCCTGGCGGGTGTCATCTTCCAGCGTCAGCAGCACGATGACGAACACAAAGAACGCCATACATACCCAGCACATCAGCTTGCCGAGCGGCATCTTGTAGATTGACTTCTCATGCAGGTGCGGACGCTGTTTGCGATACACAAGGTATGAGCAAAGGATAATCGTCCAGACAAACATAAACAGAATCGCGGAAACAGTCGTGATCATCGTGAACGCGCCAATCACGCTTGGATTCACGTACAACATCACCACGCCGCCGAGCAGACAGATACAAGAGAAGGTCAGCCCTTTCGCTGGTACTGCGCGTTTAGAGAGTTTAGCGAACGCTTTCGGCGCAACACCTTCCTGCGCCAGACCAAACAGCATGCGACTAGTAGAGAATACGCCGCTGTTAGCGGAAGAAGCCGCAGACGTCAGCACCACAAAGTTGATCACGCTGGCAGCAGCAGGCAGCCCCACCAACACGAACAGTTCAACAAACGGGCTTTTATCCGGGACTACCGAACTCCACGGCGTCACGGACATAATCACAATCAGCGCGAAGACGTAGAACATAATGATGCGGATCGGAATAGAGTTAATTGCGCGCGGCAGTGATTTCTCTGGATCTTTGGTTTCCGCAGCAGTAGTACCTACCAGCTCAATCCCCACGAAAGCGAAAACCGCTATCTGGAATCCGGCAAAGAAGCCGCTTAAGCCTTTCGGGAACCAGCCGCCGTCATTCCACAAATGCGCAAATGACGCTTCCACACCGGTCGGAGACTGGAAGTGCATCATCACCATGACCAGGCCGACGATAATCAACGACACGATGGCGACGATTTTGATCATCGCAAACCAGAACTCCATCTCACCGAACATTTTCACGGTGGCGAGGTTCAGGGTCAGCAACAGCACAATAACCGCCAGCGAGGCGACCCAGTCAGATAGCCCCGGAAACCAGAACTGCGCATAAGCCGTTATGGCAACCACGTCCGCCATACCGGTAACCACCCAGCAGAACCAATAAGTCCAGCCAGTGAAATATCCTGCCCACGGCCCTAATAAATCGGAAGCGAAGTCACTAAAAGATTTGTATTCCAGATTCGAAAGCAACAATTCCCCCATTGCCCGCATCACGAAAAAGAGCATAAAACCGATGATCATATAAACGAAAATGATCGACGGCCCGGCAAGACTGATTGTTTTACCGGATCCCATAAACAACCCCGTACCAATGGCGCCGCCAATGGCAATAAGCTGAATATGCCGGTTTGTGAGATTGCGCCGTAGCGACTGTTCAGCCGGAGCCTGATCATCGGCAACGACTTTTACCTGATCTACCATGTTTTTTCTTCCTGTCTGTGTTGTTCAGGCTCTGCGGCCTTTAGTCAGTCTATGATACGACGAATCTGTATCGGGACTCATCGATATTAGGAAACAATACGTGGGATGAATACTAAGATTTAGATCTAATGTTAATTTTATGTTTAAAGTGAGTGTCATATCACGGTGATAACGCGAAACAGCTCACAAAAATACACGCTTACGGAGTGTTTGCAACACAAAATATCGCCTATTGGCAAACTGAAGGGTTTATTGCTAAATGCCTGCTCCCCTCTGGCTCGAGGGGAACAGAATACGCTGTTTAGAGGATTTCCAGCAGCTCGACTTCAAACACCAGGGTGCTGAACGGAGGGATGGACGCGCCAGCGCCGCGCTCGCCATAGGCCAGTTCCTGCGGGATAGTCAGTTCCCACTTAGAACCTACTGGCATCAGAGTCAGTGCTTCAATCCAGCCAGGGATCACGCCGTTCACCGGGAATTCAGCCGGTTCGCCACGGGCAACAGAGCTGTCAAATACAGTGCCGTCGATCAATTTACCGGTGTAATGAACGCGGACGCGGTCGGTACGGGCAGGAATTGCGCCTTCGCCCTGGTTGATCACGCGGAATTGCAGGCCGGATTCAGTGCTGTTCACGCCTTCTTTTTTAGCGTTTTCTTCAAGATATTTCACACCTTCAGCAGCCATCGACTGGAAACGCTGACGACGAACAGCATCGGCACGTTCATGGATTTCACGCAGCGCGCGGTGCACCACATCAACCGGAACAGCCGGATGTTTGCCTTCCAGCGCGTCGGCAATACCTGCAACCAGCGCTTCTGGCAGCAGCCCTTCCAGACCAGATTCACTCAGTTGTTGCCCTACCTGCAAACCAATGCCGTAGCTTGCTTGCGCTTCGATGGTGTCAAAAGTTGGGGTGGTCATCGTATTTCCTTCCTCAGGGTATAAAGTAACGGGCAGCATATCAGCCACACTTCCTTGGGTAAAACTTTGTCGCGAGAGTGATGACAAATCCCGGGGAAAAAGAAACAATAGCAATATCCCGTATGAATATAATAGAGGCGGGTTTACCACGGACATCATAGCGTTAGCTTATTCATAGGCTATGATTGAGGAACAAGACGCGGAGCAGGAGGAAACCATGCCCGGGCGCTTTGAACTAAAACCAACCCTGGAGAAGGTCTGGCACGCGCCAGACAACTTTCGCTTCATGGATCCGCTACCACCGATGCATCGTCGGGGGATTATTATTGCCGCCATTATTTTGGTGGTCGGTTTTCTGCTTCCGTCTGAGGATGCGCCCGACTCCCCCGTCGTGACGCGTGAAGCGCAGCTGGATATTCAGTCGCAATCTCAGCCGCCGACAGAAGAACAACTTCGGGCGCAGCTAGTTACGCCGCAAAACGATCCGGATCAAGTTGCCCCGGTCGCTCCAGAACCAATACAGGAAGGTCAACCGGAAGAGCAGCAAACTACGCAAGCGCAACCTTTCCAGCCAGATAGCGGCATTGACAATCAATGGCGCTCTTATCGTGTTGAAGCCGGTAAAACGATGGCACAACTGTTCCGCGACCACGGTCTGCCTCCTACCGATGTATACGCAATGGCACAGGTAGAAGGCGCAGGTAAACCATTAAGTAATTTGCAAAACGGGCAGATAGTGAAAATCCGCCAGAACGCCAGCGGCGTGGTGACGGGCTTAACCATTGATACGGGGAATAATCAACAAGTCTTGTTTACCCGCCAGCCGGATGGCAGTTTTATTCGCGCTCGATAGCTGAAGGGTCAATCAGAAGCCAGCTAAGGACCGTTTCTTTGATGACCTTACGTCTGGCTTCCAGCGCCTGCGGTGAAACCATACTGATGTGATAAACCAGGCCAAGTGTATGCTGGTTTATCAAATAATATCCCCCGAGTGCAGCAATATTAATATTCACCTGCAGCGGGTCGATATCTGGCTTAAAAATATTACGTTTCTTCCCTTCAGCCAATAATGACTCCATTAACTGCAAGTGCGCGTGGTTAATATCCTGGAGGCGCTGTGATTTCGCATAATGCACACCTTTACTTTGGTTTTCGCTATGCACGATCTTTAGAAACCAGGGATTAGATATATAATAATCCCAGGTGAAATCGATAATTTCCTCTATGGCTTTTTGTGGCGGAAGGCCAGAAACATCAAGGGATCTTTCTTTTTGCCGAATATCATTCCAGGTATATTCCAGAACTTCAATAAATAAATTTTCTTTGTTCCCGAAGTGGTGATAAACCGTCTGTTTACTGCACCCTGCGGCCTTCACAATATTATCGACTCTGGCCCCTTCGTAGCCATATTCGGCAAATTCATTGACTGCGCATAACAACAATTTTTCCTTCAGGTTTTGCGCGTGACTGGTATCAAGATACATTCCGCTTCCCCACGTCTTCTTCGTGATGGCTATCATAACCGTATTTGATCTCAGCGACAGCAAAAAGGCAAAACATTGTCTTTCATCGAGTTATCAAATGTCCTGTGATCATTATCGCAGATCAACCAACCAGATGGTTGATCTTTTTGCTAACTAGTTGCAAGCTAACCATCACTTAAGGAAACAATATTCAAAAAAAGAGGATTAACCTATGAAATCCACTCGTCCTGTTGCTGTCATCACTGGCGCTGCACGTGGTATTGGAAAGGGTTGTGCGCTGGAACTTGCTCGTGGCGGGTTTAACCTGCTGATTAACGATCGCCCTGATGCCGACAGCGTAGAAAAACTGCATATCACACAACAAGAATGTATGGCAGAAGGCGTGGAAGTCATTTGCTTCCCTGCCGATGTCGGCGATCTCTCCCTACATGAAGAGATGCTCGACGCGGCGCAAAACCAGTGGGGGCGTCTGGACTGTCTGCTCAACAACGCAGGGATTTCAGTGAAAAAGCGCGGTGACCTCCTCGATCTCGAACCAGACAGTTTCGACCAAAACATTGCCATCAATACCCGCGCACCGTTCTTCCTCGCTCAGGCATTCAGTAAACGTCTGCTCGCACAGCCGAAGCCGGAAGCGGAGCTGCCGCACCGTTCGATTATTTTTGTCAGTTCCATAAACGCCATCATGCTGGCGATGAATCGCGGCGAATACACCATTGCCAAAACCGCCGTTTCTGCCGCTGCTCGTCTGTTTGCCGCTCGCCTTTGCAACGAACAAATTGGCGTCTATGAAGTGCGCCCTGGCCTAATAAAAACCGATATGACCATTCCTGCAACCGCCTATTACGACGAATTGATTGCCAAAGGTCTGGTGCCGTGGGGACGTTGGGGTTATCCGGCTGATATCGCTTCCACCGTCCGCGCGATGGCGGAAGGCAAACTGATTTACACCTGTGGTCAGGCGGTCGCCATCGACGGCGGCTTAAGTATGCCGCGCTTCTGAGGCTGAATCATGAGAGATCTGTTACAACGCCCTGATTTATTCAGCATTAATACCGCGACGCTGGGTTATAAAACGCCGCTGCCCGCCATTATTGACGCTTGCGCCGCGCGCGGTATTGGCGCAATAGCCCCCTGGCGCAGAGAATTGCAGGGCGAAGATCTCCAGCAGATCGCCCGCCAACTCGCCGCCAGTAACATGAGCGTTTCCGGTTTGTGCCGTAGCACTTACTACACCGCACCGACGCTGGCGGAACGCAAACTAGCGATTGATGATAACCGCCGGGCGCTGGACGACGCCGCCGTGCTTAACGCCGCCTGTTATATGCAGGTGGTTGGTGGACTGCCAACGGGTACAAAAGATCTGTATGAGGCGCGGGAACAGGTGAAACAAGGGATTCGCCAGTTACTACCGCATTCGAAAGAGGTCGGCGTGCCGATTGCGCTGGAACCGCTGCACCCGATGACCGCAGCCGATCGTTCCTGTTTGTGCACGTTACGCCAGGCGCTGGACTGGTGTGATGAACTCGATCCCGATGGCGAATTTGGCCTCGGCGTCGCGGTAGATGTCTACCACGTTTGGTGGGATCCGGAGCTCGCCAGCCAAATCCTGCGTGCCGGAAAACGCATTCTCGCGTTTCATGTTTCCGACTGGTTAGTACCAACCACCGATCTGGTCAATGATCGGGGAATGCCGGGAGATGGCGTCATCAATATTCCGTCAATCCGTCGGCTGGTTGAAAACGCCGGATTTAATGGCGCTATTGAACTGGAAATATTCTCGCCGTACTGGTGGCAGAAAGATATTAACAGCACGCTGGATATTAGCGTCGATCGCATCGCGCATTATTGTTAAGGAATGAACATGAGTGACCAACCCGTTCTGTTCAGCAGAGCGGCGGCTACCTGCCGCCTGACATTGAACCGTGAAGATAAATGTCATGCTATTAATGAAGAAATGATCGAATCTCTCGATCATTATTTAAATGAAATTGAAAACGACACCACATTACGATTAGTCGAATTAACTGCTACCGGCGATAAATTCTTTTGTGCAGGCGGCGATATTAAATCGTGGTCAGCCTATTCGCCATTAGATATGGGCAGAAAATGGATTAAACGCGGTAATGACGTTTTTAATCGTCTGCGCAATTTACCCCAATTAACCGTCGCGAATCTCAACGGTCATACCATTGGCGGTGGGATTGAACTCGCCTTGTGCTGTGATATTCGTATCGCTCGCCCCCACGCGAAATTCTCTAATCCTGAAGTGCTCCTCGGCATGGTGCCAGGCTGGATGGGCATTGAGCGCGTGCTTAATCAGGTTGGCCCGGTGGTTGGTCGCCAGATGCTGATGCTGGGGAAACGTCTGACGGCACATGAAGCCCAGGCGGCGAATTTAATTGATGAAGTGGTGGAAAAAGAACAGGTAGAAAGCTGGATGGCGAATCAGTTAGCGCAGCTGGAAAAATGTGGTCCGGTGGCACTGGCGCATATTAAGCAACTGATTCTGGCGCTGGAAAATAAACACGCCGATTACTCGCACCAGTTACTGGCAGGGTTAATGTCCGCCACTCAGGATTGCCAGCAGGCGACGCGCGCGTTTGCCGAAAAAAGTAGCGTGAGCTTCCACAATCAATAAGGAAATTGTATGCGTAAGATAACAACCGCCGAGGCACTGGCGGCGCAAATTCAGGACGGCGCAACCATTGCCATTAGCGGTAACGGCGGCGGCATGGTGGAAGCTGACCATATTCTGGCAGCCATTGAAGCTCGTTTCCTGCAAACCGGACACCCGCGCGATCTGACATTAATCCACTCGCTGGGTATTGGCGATCGCGACAGCAAAGGTACCAATCGCTTCGCTCATGCCGAAATGCTCAAACGCATAATTGCCGGACACTTTACCTGGTCGCCCAAAATGCAGGAACTGGTGAAAAACAATGCCATTGAAGCCTACTGCTTCCCGGGCGGCGTAATTCAGGCTCTGCTGCGGGAGATCGGCGCCGGACGTCCGGGACTTTTTACCCACGTAGGGTTGGGATCGTTTGTTGATCCGCGTAATGGCGGCGGGAAGTCAAACGCTTGCACCACCGATGATCTGGTAGAACTGATCGAAATTGATGGTGAAACCAAACTCCGCTATCGCCCTTTCAAAGTGGACTATGCCATTTTGCGCGGCACTTATGCCGATCCGCGTGGCAACGTCAGCCTCGAAGAAGAAGCGATTGATATGGATAGCTATTCGATGGCGCTGGCAGCACACAACAGCGGCGGCAAAGTGTTCGTACAGGTGCGCGATGTACTGGAAGCAGGCGCGCTTGAACCACGTAGAGTCAAGCTTCCGGGGATTCTGGTCGATGGCATCGTTGAACACCGCGAACAACCGCAAACCTATCTTGGTGGTTACGACCTGACAATTAGCGGTCAACATCGCCGTCTGAGTTCTAACGACGCTATTGAACTGGTTAGTCATCCGGTACGTCGTCTGATTGCCCGTCGGGCAGCACGTGAACTGGTAGCTGGTGCTTCAACCAACTTTGGCTTTGGTATTCCGGGCGGTATTCCTGGCGTTGCGCTGCGTGAAGGCGTGCCTTATCAAAGTTTGTGGCTAAGTGTTGAGCAAGGCGTACATAACGGCATGATGCTGGATGACGCGTTTTTTGGCTGCGCCCGTAACGCCGACGCCATTATCCCTTCGCTGGATCAATTCGAATTCTACAGCGGCGGCGGTATCGATATCACTTTCCTCGGCATGGGTGAGATGGATCAGCACGGCAACGTCAACGTTTCGCATCTCAACGGCAATCTGATCGGCCCCGGCGGCTTCCTCGAAATTGCACAAAACGCCCGAAAAGTGGTGTTCTGCGGCACGTTTGACGCCAAAGGCAGCAAAATCGATGTAACGCCAGATGGCCTGCATATCACCCAGTCAGGTCAGATCCCCAAACTGGTTACTCAGGTGGAAAAAATTACCTTTAGCGCCGCCTACGCACAGCAAAGCGGTCAGGAGGTGCTGTATATCACCGAACGCGTGGTATTCCAGTTAACGGCAGAAGGCGTTGAATTAATTGAGATCGCGCCGGGTGTGGAGATTGAGCGCGACATTCTGCCGTTCATGGCCTTCCGCCCGATTATCAGGCAACCACGTCTGATGGAAAGCAGCCTGTTTACGCCAATGGAGGATGCATGAGCCAGCTTGATGACGCCATCCTCGATTCGCTGACGCACGTCACTTTCCCGAAGGGGTTTGTGTCAGCAGAACCAACGTCAATTGTCACCGTTGAGGATGTTGATTACCCGATCTGGCAAGTTGATGCGCTGGTCGTTGGTAGCGGCGCAGCAGGATTACGTGCGGCAGTTGAGCTGAAACGTCGCCAGCAAAATGTACTGATCGCGACCGCCGGGTTATATATGGGGACGTCAGCGTGTTCCGGTTCTGATAAACAAACACTGTTTACCGCCGCTACTGCGGGCAATGGTGACAACTTCGCCAAACTGGCGGAAGCACTAGCGAGCGGTGGCGCAATGGATCACGACACCGCTTATGTCGAGGCGGTCGGTTCCCTGCATACCCTCGGCGGTCTGCAATATCTTGGTCTGGAATTACCGGAAGATCGCTATGGCGCAATTCTCCGTTATCAAACCGACCATGACGAAGCCGGACGCGCAACCTCCTGTGGACCGCGGACATCTCGCCTGATGGTAAAAGTATTGCTGGAGGAAGTGCAGCGCCTCGCCATCCCAATGTTGACCAGTGCAACGGTGATTAAGCTCCTGCATCAGTGCGGAGAGAATGGCGAAGATCGCGTTGCGGGGGCTATTCTCGCAACCGGTTCCCGCGCCCATAACCCCTGGGGGCTGGCCATTGTGACTACGCCCAATGTGGTACTGGCAACGGGCGGACCGGGCGAGCTTTATCGCGACAGTGTTTATCCACATAAATGCTTCGGCTCGCTGGGACTGGCCCTGGAAGAAGGTCTGACGCTAACCAATCTGACAGAAAGCCAGTTTGGTATAGGCACGCCACGCAGCACGTTTCCGTGGAATTTATCCGGCACCTATGTGCAGGTGATCCCGTATATCTATTCTGTGGATGCTGAGGGCAACGAGTATAACTTCCTTGCAGATTACTATCGCACCACCCAGGAACTGGCTTCAAACATCTTCCGTAAAGGTTATCAGTGGCCGTTTCACGCCACGCGGGTAATGGATTTTGGCTCCAGCTTGTTAGATATGGCGGTGGCGCAAGAGCAGCAATCAGGTCGCCAGGTATTTATGGATTTCAATCGCAATCCTGAAGCGGTGCCTGGTGATTTGCCGTTCTCATTGGATCGATTGGACGACGACGTTCGCGCATATCTTGAAAACAACGGCGCCCTGGCGCAATCGCCCATCGAACGCCTGCAACGAATGAATCCGCTGTCTATCTCGCTGTACAAGATGCACGGCTACGATCTCACCACGCAGCCATTGCAGTTTGCCATGAATAATCAGCACATGAATGGCGGTATTGCGGTAGATATCTGGGGGCAAACCACCCTCCCCGGCTGTTTTGCCGTGGGGGAAGTTGCTGGTACGCACGGCGTCACTCGCCCCGGCGGCGCGGCGCTGAATGCCGGGCAGGTTTTTGCTGTGCGCCTGGCACGCTTTATTGGTTGCACGCAGAAGCAGTCTGTTGATGGAGATATTGCACAACTGACCGCTCCGGCCCTGGCGTCCATAAGAGAGATCATTACTCAGGCGCACGATAACGGGACCGGGATGCCATTGTCATTGGTTAAGGAAAAAATTCAGGCACGAATGTCTGATCATGCGGGGTTTATTTGCCATGCCGATAAAGTCCGACGTGCCACTCGTGATGCCCTGCTATTGAACGAATTTGTCCAACAGCATGGATTGGCTATCAAACATGTGGGCGAAGTTGCCGAGCTGTTTATGTGGCGGCATATGGCGCTGACCTCTGCTGCCGTATTGACACAGTTGACGCATTATATTGATGCCGATGGTGGTAGCCGTGGGGCTCGTATTATTCTCGACGGAGATGGAAATTCGATTCCGCAAACACGAAATGGTTTTTGTGATGCTTGGCACTTTCGTTCAGAGCGTACTGAGGATAAAAAAGATAAGCTACTTATTCATTATTGCAATGGTATCTTTCACGTCAGAAAAGCACCTGTTCGTGAGTTTCCCATTATCCGCGGCATTTGGTTTGAAAAAAACTGGCCTGGTTTTCTTAATGGGACAATTTACCAGCCACAGGATGAATGATATTGCAAAGGTTAATCACTATGCGAAATATAATTAGATCTATTAATGCTCTGCTTGCAACATTGAATATTACCATTTTGGCGATCATTGTGGCATGTGTGACATGGCAGGTGGTAGCACGATTTATATTTAAAAGCCCCAGTATATTTACGGATGAGCTCAGTCGTTTGCTTTTTATTTGTCTTGGCCTTTTTGGTGGTGCCTATACCGCGGGGCAGAACCGGCACCTGGCGATTGACCTGCTTCCTATGATGCTGAAAGGAAAAGCACGGCGTCATTTATTTTTGTGTATTCAGACTATCGTTATTATCTTCGCCACCATCATTATGGTATATGGTGGTGGGCTATTAACTATGGACACATTCGATTCAGGTCAAACCTCACCCGCTTTAGGTTGGCAGATGGGATATATCTATATGAGCATCCCGATTAGTGGTGTACTTATTATTATATACACCATAGATATGGTTTTAACAGAACTTAAACAACCACGCTAAAGATAATAAACAACAACCAACCATAGTAGGAATGGAGAAATTATGGATTACTGGTTACCGATTATTGTGTTATTTGGTGCCTTCTTTTTTATGTTGGCATTAGGTGTACCTATTGTTTATGCCATTGGTTTATCGACACTGGCATCAATTTCCACACAACTCGATTTCAACTCAGCATTGAGTGTGGTTTCCCAAAAGTTAGCCTCCGGGTTAGATAGTTTTACGTTGTTGGCAATCCCATTTTTTATCTTGTCTGGCAACATTATGAATCATGGAGGAATAGCACGAAGGCTAATTAACTTTGCGCGAATTCTTGGCGGTCGTCTGCCAGGCTCACTTGCTCACTGTAATATTCTTGCCAATATGCTGTTCGGGGCAATTTCTGGTTCAGCCGTTGCTTCGGCGGCGGCGATGGGCGGTGTCATGCATCCGCAACAGGTTAAAGAAGGCTACGACCCGGCATTCAGCACTGCGGTTAACGTTGCTTCTGCTCCTACTGGTTTACTTATTCCACCAAGCAATACGTTGATCGTCTATTCACTGGTCAGCGGCGGTACGTCTATTGCTGCACTGTTCCTGGCAGGGTATGTTCCGGGAATTTTACTGGGCCTGGCGCTGATGGTCGTCGCCGGTATTATCGCGGTACGTCGCGGATACCCCAAACCAGAACGCCCAACTTTACGCCAGGCTGGAGTGGCTATATGGATGGCGATCCCCAGTATTTTCCTGATTGTGTTAATTATGGGCGGTGTACTAAGCGGTGTTTTTACCCCGACAGAGGCTTCGGCAATTGCGGTAATTTATACCCTTTTCCTTGCGCTGGTTCTTTATCGTGAAATCTCAGTTAAAGATTTGCCTAAAATATTTCTGGAATCCGTCATTACCACCGCAATTGTTTTGTTATTGATCGGTTCTTCAATGGGCATGTCATGGGCTATGTCCAACGCTGACGTACCCTTCCTGATCCTCGATTTGCTCAATACCATTTCTGATAATCCAATAGTAATCCTGCTTATTATCAATATTATCTTGTTGATCATTGGCACATTTATGGATATGACGCCAGCGGTACTGATTTTTACGCCGATATTTTTACCGGTTGTCACCGAACTGGGCATGGACCCGATTCACTTTGGTATTGTCATGGTACTGAACATGTGTATCGGTATTTGTACTCCGCCTGTAGGCAGTGTGTTATTTGTCGGTTGTAGTGTATCTAAATTACCGATTAATAAAATTATCAAACCTATGCTGCCATTCTATGCCGTGATGGTATTGGTGCTGGCAATGGTGACCTATATTCCGCAAATCAGTATGGCATTGCCAAGAGCACTGGGCTACTGATATGCATTCACTGGCGGCACCTGCCGCCATATTTATTAGAAAAGGAACATCTATGAAAATAAAAGTATCCGCTGGCATTATTGGTGCTGTTCTTATGTTATCCGCAAGCCAGTCCTGGGCAGTGACATTAAAACTGAGTCATAATCAGGATAAGTCTCATCCTGTTCATAAAGCGATGGAGTTCTTTGCGAAAAAGAGCAAAGAGTACTCTAACGGTGATATTACTATTCGTATTTATCCAAATGGAACATTGGGTACTCAACGAGAAACAATGGAGCTGATTCGTTCTGGCGCTATTCCGCTGGTAAAAACCAATGCGGCAGAAATGGAAGCATTTGAAAATTCTTATAAATTATTTAGCCTGCCTTATTTGTTCCGCGATCGTGATCATTATTATCAGGTGATGCAGGGCGATATCGGGAGAAAAATCCTCGACTCAACGAAAAGCAAAGGTTATTTCGGGCTGACTTTTTATGATGGAGGCGCCCGCAGCTTCTACGGCAATAAACCGGTACTGAAACCAGACGATCTGAAAGGCATGAAAGTCCGTGTCCAGCCAAGTCCTGGCGCAGTTGAAATGATCAAAGTCATGGGCGGTAACCCGACGCCACTGGATTACGGCGAGCTGTATACAGCCTTACAGCAGGGCGTGGTCGATATGGCGGAAAACAGTGTGATGGCGCTGACCACCATGCGTCACGGTGAAGTGGCAAAATCCTTCAGCCTTGACGAACACACTATGGTTCCCGATGTGGTTCTGATGAGCAATGCTGCGTTTGATAAACTTAGCCCGGAAAATCAGGCTGCTATATTAAAAGCATCTAAAGAATCAATGAGCTACATGAAAGACTTGTGGAGCGAAGAAGAGAAACAAGAATTTGCGAAACTGGATAAAATGGGCGTGAAAGTCTACCAGGTTGATAAAGCTCCGTTTATCGAGAAAGTACAGCCAATGTACGCAAACTTCGCTAAGGATAACCCTGCCCTTGCCCCAATGCTGGCCGACATTCAGGCGACGAAGTAATTATCTTAATAGGGCTGCTTATTGCGGCCCTCATCGAATATATCGAAATAACTATTCTAAATTGACGCCCTGAACGCCTCTGCCATTAACTCTTGTTCACGACCAGGTAATCTAAGACGCTCGGCAATGGTTCGCCACTGACTGACAATTCCTCTAAAATTAGCAATAATGTCATCTGCTTCTGTCAAACCAAGTCGAAAATACTCCGCAACTTCTCGAGCTAATTCCAAATCAAGTGCATTAACGACCATTTCCCATCCACCAACATCATACTCATCTTTTACACTGGGAAATTTAGCGATGTAGAGATGTCCTGCTTCATCAACAACACTGGCTTTCGGACGTGCCCCTCCTAATGATCCCCCCGGAGCGATTAGCATTCTTAACCATTTTTGCCCCATGAGTTCTCTATTATCAGGATCTTCTTCAATTGCCTGGCTAGCTCTTTCCAGACTCGCTATTTCGGTAAATGGTGGGGCTGCAACATCAATGCGGTTATCAAGAAAATCTCCAGTGTCTTCAAGTTTATATCGAAGAGCCCCAACCCGGTAAAGATCATGTACACCTAATAAATAATCAGACTCATAAAGTTGGGAGTCTTTATCAAATAATCCGTCTCGGATATCCCTCTCAAAACGCCGCTTCATTAGCATGCGTCCCCAACGATCCGGGCAGGAATCACTAAATGCACCAAATTTATCCTTAGGAGGAATTGGGTACTGTGCTCCCTCATACAACATTATTTCAGGATCTAACTGAATAAAATTAAGTGCAGGATCTGCAAGCGCCTTCCCAATCCGCATACACTCCGATTAATGCCATAATTAATTTCCTTTTATCGGTTTTTTTATCGGTTGTAATAGTGCAGCAAGAGAGGTGGACGTTTCCCCTGGATTAGTTGGCGTTGAGTCTTTTGCCAGCGCTGTTAAATCCGTGGTGAGATGACCTTCTTTCTCGCGTTTCGTCTGAAATGAGGCTGTCTGAATCCCTTCGTCATTCTTACCGGATGAACGAGCAAGCCCTCTTTTTTTAATCAAACGGGAATCCTGGAGCTGACGCCCTAAGTCGTCTTCAGCTGCAAGCTTATTTAAATCCGTTTCCAGACCCAAAACCTGCATCACAGACAAATATGCCCCTATCGTGACCCCTGCACTTCCTGACTCCAGAGAACGCAATGTTATTGGCGACATCCCGGCACGTTCAGCAACTTGCTTTGCGGTAAGCCTGCGTCGTAAACGAGCAAGTTTCAGCCGCTCACCAAATTCACTAAGCATCTGATTCGTATAAGGGAGTAACGGTGCTGTTTTTTTACCCATAGTGATAATATTTTATCTTTTTACGACAATAATAACCATAATATTAGCATTTTTTTGGTTAAACGATCTTTTACTTTGCACATCAAGCAATCAGCCCCATAGAAGCGATAATATTTTATCTTTTTATCTAAAAAAACAATAAAATAACAGCGCATTTGCACCTAAATTATTGTTTTTATTATCTTACAAGGGAGACGCTGTATTGATGCTTTTGTCATGTTTTCCGCGTAAAAAAACATGACACGAGCTACCAGCGGCGAGGCTGGGGGCCAGGTATGGGTCCTGAGAATTTTTTATAAAAGGAATAGTAAGAGAACTTTATGAAGGGAACAGCTGTTTCTGAGGTTTTTATCACTAAAAGCAAAACGCCGACACAAGGTCGGCGTTTTTACGTCTCGTTGAATAACGAATTATTCAGCTACTACGTTTACGATCACTTTCGCGAATACTTCGCTGTGAACCTGGAAGCTCACTTCGTGTTCGCCAGTGGTACGCAGAACGCCGTTCGGCAGACGAACTTCGCTCTTAGCCACTTCAACGCCAGCTGCAGTTACAGCGTCAGCGATGTCGCGAGTACCGATGGAACCGAACAGTTTACCTTCGTCGCCAGCTTTAGACGCGATGGTAACAGTTTCCAGTGCATTGATTTTCTCAGCGCGAGCATTAGCTGCTGCCAGAACTTCAGCCAGTTTAGCTTCCAGTTCAGCGCGACGTGCTTCGAAGAATTCAATGTTTTTCTTGGTAGCTGGAACAGCTTTACCCTGCGGTACCAGGAAGTTACGAGCATAGCCCGCTTTAACGTTTACCTGATCACCCAGGCTACCCAGGTTTGCTACTTTATCAAGCAGAATAACTTGCATTACCTTATCCTCTCAAAGTCGTATTAATGGACCGTGACCGATTACTGATGGCGATCAGTGTACGGCAGCAGGGACAGGTAGCGAGCGCGTTTGATAGCGCGAGCCAGCTGACGCTGGTATTTTGCACGGGTACCGGTGATACGGCTTGGGACAATCTTACCGCTTTCGGTGATGTAGTTTTTCAGCGTAGCGATATCTTTATAGTCGATCTCTTGAACGCCTTCCGCGGTGAAACGGCAGAACTTGCGACGACGGAAATAACGTGCCATATGGCTAGTCTCCAGAATCTATCAATTCAATCTGCTCGGCATGCAAAACCATTTTGCTCAGACCGTTCTTTGCCTTGTGGCATGAAATGAACCCCTGAACGGTTATGCGACTGCCGACCGTTATACTGTGAGTAATGGCCTGGTTTTCGTGTCCGCTAACAATAACGGGCATTTGGCACCACGCCTGCCGGTGAAAACCGGCTTCCTCCTGCACAGAACGATGCTCAAGCACGAACTGGCAGTGAGGAATTCCTGATGGACTGACCTTGCGAAGGGGAGTCCTGCACACGGTGCCGGACAACACCAGACGGTTGGTCATCAGAAATTACTCTTCAGAATCCCCAGCTTCAGCATCATCTGCGGTTTCGTTTGCGAAATCATCGCGACGCTCACGGCGCTCGTCTTTCGCTTTAACCATCGGAGATGCTTCGGTAACAGCGTGCTTGGTACGCATAACCATGCTGCGGATAACGGCATCGTTGAAGCGGAAGGTAGTTTCCAGCTCATCGATCACTTCCTGCGGAGCTTCAACGTTCATCAGAACGTAGTGTGCTTTGTGCAGTTTGTTGATCGGGTAAGCCAGCTGACGGCGGCCCCAGTCTTCCAGACGGTGGATCTTGCCTTCTGCACCAGTGATGGCAGCAGTGTAGCGCTCGATCATGCCCGGAACCTGTTCGCTCTGGTCAGGATGGACCATAAAAACGATTTCGTAATGACGCATCGAATTGCTCCTTACGGATTATTCAGCCTCCTGTCTGGGTCAGCCGAATCCCGGGGAGGCAAGGAACGTGTTAAAGGTCGGCTGAAAAATGACGCGTTATAGTACTTGTATGCCCCGCTAAACTCAAGGCCAGCCAACAAATAAATCTCATCTTTCGCCAAATCGTACTAACCCGCTGATTTGAAGTTCATCACATCCCATCAGGGCGTTTTTTTGAACAACTGCATCAGAAATGGTCACCATCAACTTCTTTATCATTGATTAAAATTAAATCAGAAGATCATTACAGAGGAGCGCACACAAAGTCAGCCGTTGAGGAGGTATCTATGTTCAGCCGTGTTTTAGCCCTTCTGGCTGTGCTTTTGCTAAGTGCAAATACATGGGCAGCCATTGAAATTAATAACCACCAGGCCAGAAATATGGACGACGTGCAGAGCTTAGGCGTGATTTATATCAACCATAACTTCGCCACTGAAAGTGAAGCTCGCCAGGCACTGAATGAAGAGACAGATGCGCAAGGCGCAACGTACTACCACGTGATTCTGATGCGGGAACCGGGGAGTAACGGCAATATGCACGCCAGCGCGGATATTTATCGCTAGCACCAGGTATAACCAACGAAACATTGCCATAGTTTGCTTTGCCCCCTTCTCCGGGGGCTTTTTTTTGAAAAACGGCTGCGGAATCAGACCAGTTATCTCCCGAAGAAGGCAATTTCCGCAGCGCGTGTTTTACTTCTGCCCGTAATAGGCGTTGGGACCGTGCTTACGCATGAAGTGTTTATTCATCAGGAAGCTGTCGATGTGATTGAGTTGTGGGTTAATACTGCGCGCAATCCACGCCATTTTTGCCACTTCCTCCATCACCACCGCGTTATGCACCGCATCGTGAGCATCTTTCCCCCAGGCAAACGGTCCGTGCTGATACACCACAATTCCCGGCGTATGCAGCGGCTCGGCGTCACCCAGCGTTTCGATAATCACTTTGCCAGTGTTCTGTTCGTACTCGCCCTGCACCTCTTCTTCGCTTAACCCGCGCGTACACGGGATATCGCCCAAAAAGTAGTCAGCGTGCGTGGTGCCTAACGCCGGGATCGCCAGCCCTGCCTGCGCCCATGCGGTGGCATGAGTGGAGTGGGTATGGACAATGCCGCCGAGCGACGGATAACGGCGGTAGAGTTCGAGATGCGTCGCGGTGTCGGAAGACGGGCGATACATCCCGTCCACCACCTGGCCGCTCATATCGACCACCACCATATCGTCCGCTTTCATGGTTTCGTAGGCGACACCGCTGGGCTTGATCACCACCAGCCCGCGTTCGCGGTCAATGGCGCTGACGTTGCCCCAGATAAAGGTCACCAGCCCGTAACGCGGCAGATCCATGTTGGCTTCAAACACCTGCTGTTTCAGCTTTTGCATTATGCCGCCTCCACCATGCCCGCTTTGACCATGCGCGCTTTTACCCAGTCACGCGCTTTCGCCACTTCTGCCGCCGGGTCTTCCGCCGTTTCGCTCCACATCTCAATCAGGTACGGCCCGCAATAGCCACTCTGTTTGAGCGTTTCAAAGCAACGTTCGAAATCCACTACGCCTTCGCCAAAAGGCACGTTTTTGAAGACACCCGGTTTAGTGTCTTTCACATGCACCGCGACGATATGCCCGATTCCGGCCTGCAATTCCATCTGCACGTCATTGTCCCACGCCGACAGGTTGCCGATATCCGGGTAGAGCTGGAACCACGGATTGTTGAGATAGTGCGCGTAGCCCAGCGCCTTGCTGATAGAGTTCATCAATGGGTAATCCATGATCTCCATTGCCAGCGTGACCTGCGCACGGCTCGCCATCTCGACGCTCTCTTTCAGGCCGTCACGGAAACGACGACGCGTTTCGTTATTGGCCTCCTGATAGTAAACGTCATAGCCCGCCAACTGGATCACGCGAATGCCGACGTCCTGGGCGAACTGGATAGCTTTACGCATAATCTCCAGCCCCTGCGCCCGCACCGCATCATCTTCGCTGCCCAGCGGGAAACGACGATGAGCAGAAAGGCACATGGACGGCACACGCACGCCGGTTTCAACAATCGCGTTCACCAGCGCCAGACGCTGCTCGCGGCTCCAGTCGAGGCGCGACAAGCGCTCGTCAGTTTCATCTACCGACATCTCGACAAAATCGAAGCCCAGCGTTTTTGCCAGTTGCAGCCGTTCCAGCCAGCACTCCCCGGCGGGGAGCGCTTTTTCATAGATGCCAAGCGGGATTTGTTTGGACAACATATCCGCTCCTTAGCCCCACAGCTGGGCGATGGAACGTTTGAACTGACGCGCAGCTTCAACCGGAGAAGCGGCATCACGGATGCTGCGACCTGCGATAAACACATGAATCGGAATACCTTTGAACAGCGGCAGGTCTTCCAGCGCCAGACCACCGGTGACGGTTACTTTGAAGCCCATATCGGAAAGACGTTTGATCGCGGTAATGTCCGCTTCGCCCCATGCCACGCCTGCGGCCTGCGCGTCACGGCTGCGGTGATAAACCACCTGCTGAATGCCTGCGTCACGCCACTGCTGCGCCTGTTCCCAGGTCCAATAACCGGTCAGTTCGATCTGCACGTCGCCGTTAAACTCTTTTGCTACGTCCAGCGCACCTTTGGCGGTGTTGATATCCGCACAGCAAATTACGGTCACCCAGTCAGCGTTGGCTTCGAAGCACATACGAGAAAGGATTTTGCCCGCATCGGCAATTTTGGCATCTGCCAGCACGATTTTGTGCGGGTAGAGCGCTTTCAGGTCACGAACCGCACGCACGCCTTCGCCCACGCATAGAATGGTGCCCACTTCGATAATGTCGACTTCTTCGGCAATCAAGCGAGTGGTTTCGTAGGCGCTATCCATAGTCTGGTTGTCCAGCGCGACTTGCAACATCGGTAATGACATGTTCAATTCCTTCTTAAGCTGCCGCGTTGGTGCGGTCAATGAGATCCAGTACTTCCTGCTCGGTACGGCAGGCACGTAAACGGTCGAAATTCTCTTCATCTTCAAACAGGTTGACGATCTGCATGATGCCCACTTCCTGGTGAGTGTTGGCATCAACCGCCGCCATAGTGATGAGGATATCCACCGGATCGTTATCCTCGTGGTTGAACTCCAGCGGCTTTTTCAGCGTCACCAGCGCAAAACCGGTTTTCTTAACGCCCTCTTCCGGGCGACCGTGCGGCATTGCCAGGCCTGGTGCGAGCACAAAGTACGGGCCGTGCTGTTCAACCGCATCCAGAATCGCCTGGTAGTAACGCGGCTCGACAACATCCGCCGCCACCAGCAGGTCAACGCCGATTTTCACTGCGTCCTGCCATGTCTCAGCTTCAGCCTGCAGACGGATAGATTTATTCTCCGCCAGCGAATCACGTAATTTCATGGCGCGTCCTTACTTCACATCCTGCGGGAAATGCTCTTTGATCACTTCCAGCAGTTTCGGGCCAAAATCAGCAGGAGAGAGCATGTTGCGTACGCCAACCACGTATTTGTTGCCGGTCACGGTGATTTCGCCCGCAATGTGCGTAGAAGCGATGATGATATCCGCGCCGCTCAACTCGCTTTTGTATTCGCCAACCGCGCAGCTATTTACCGTGTGGTCAATGTTTGATTGGGTTAAAAACTGGTCCACTTTCATCTTCATGATCATGGAACTGCCTTGTCCGTTGCCACACACAGCCAGAATACGTACGGTCATAATCAAAACTCCTTATTAAGCAGACTGTTCTGCCAGTTGTTTTTCTGCATCTTCTTCTGCGCGCAGTGCGCGGCCAGCGAAGAACATATAAGCCAGTGCAATTACAATGATGACGGCCATAAAGGCGATACCGATGGAGAAGAAGCCCTGCATCATCGGCGGTGCCAGAATCGACCAGTCCGCCATACCCATCCAGGCACTCATACCGGTGAGTTTCACCGCCCAGACGCAACCAAAGATTTCAATCATCCCCATCACCAGACAAATTTTCAGCGCCGCACGCCAGCCGCCGAAGTGGTTAGCGAACACGCCGATGGTGGCGTTGGAGAAGAACATCGGGATAAAGCCAGGAATAATCAGAATGGAGGAACCGCAGGCGACCAGGATGCCAACCGCAATCAGCTGACCGATGGTGCCCCACATAAAGCCCCAGACCACGGCGTTCGGCGCGAAGCTATAGATAGCCGCACAGTCAATCGCCAGAACCGCACCTGGGATCAGACGCTGGGAGATACCGT
This sequence comes from Escherichia sp. E2586, assembly GCF_005781105.1. Classification (NCBI taxonomy): domain Bacteria; kingdom Pseudomonadati; phylum Pseudomonadota; class Gammaproteobacteria; order Enterobacterales; family Enterobacteriaceae; genus Escherichia; species Escherichia sp. E2586. The sequence continues at coordinate 28,255 of NZ_VATN01000004.1, read as the reverse complement.
TAAATGCTTCAGAGAGTTCCGCCACAAACATGCGCACGCCCTGAGTGATGATGAAGATCGCCACCGCGAAGGAGAAACCGGTTTGCAGGATGTAGACCGTCCAGTGCACTTTGCCTGCCATCGCCTGCACGGTGTCGATACCGAAGGAGAGCAGAATGGCACCAAAGAAGATGGTCATGACAATCGCCGTGGAGACGATGTTGTCGTGGAAAATATTCAGCCAGCCCGGCAGTTTAAGATCTTCAACGCTTTCCTCTTTTTTGCCGAGGAACGGCGCGATTTTATAGGCAACCCATGATGCGAACTGCTGCTGGTGACCGATGGAGAAACCGCAGCCGTCCGTCACTTCCTGAGTCGGCTTGTACATCATGTTGGAGGTGATACCCCAGTAGAGCGAAACCAGAATCGCGGTGCAGATAATGGTCGTCCACATGGAATAGCCGAAAATAAACAACGTAACGGCAATCAGCCCCGCCTGCTGGAACATGATGTGCCCAGTCAGCATGATGGTGCGAATACCGGTAATACGACGCAGCAGCACGTAACAGATGTTCAACGCCAGTGCCAGCAGCACCGCGTACCCCACCCAGCTATAGGCATCGCCCATGCGCTCGATAGTGGCCATCATCGAAGCGTAAGTATCTGAAATCGCACCGTTGATACCGTAGACTTCCGACATTTTCGCCACCACCGGTTTGAAGGTGCTGGTCAGGATGCCGGACCCTGCCTGCAACAACATGAAACCAATAATGGTTTTAATCGTCCCTTTAATAATAACGCTGACACTTTTGCGCAGTAGGATGTAGCCCAGACAGGTCACAATACCCAGCAACAACGGGGCATTGGTCATGACCTGGTTAAAAAACACGGTAAAGATGTTGTAGAGGATCTCCATAACGATCTCCTGAAGAAGAGGTAACCGGGTATTCCGCACACCCGGAATGTTGTGCATTCACTCTAATTTTCAAAAGTAATCACAACAAGATTATTTATGATTAAATGTGACGCGGCACGCAAATAATTCCACATGGATAGAGTGGGATTCATGCAACGAAACAATTACTCATTTAAATTCATTTAGTTAAATGAATTACACATTCCGTTAAATCTTTCCACACTCAAAATCCACAACAACTCCCCTGGCAAAAAGTCAAAAAATGGTCATTGCCTTCCTGAAAAAATAGTGTCAGGATTAATCAAAACCAATCACATATTGATTAAAACTGAACATCATGAAGGTAAATGGCGATGAGTAAAGTGAAAAGTATCACCCGTGAATCCTGGATCCTGAGCACTTTCCCGGAGTGGGGTAGCTGGCTGAATGAAGAAATTGAACAAGAGCAGGTAGCTCCTGGTACATTCGCGATGTGGTGGCTCGGTTGTACTGGGATCTGGCTGAAATCGGAAGGTGGCACCAACGTTTGTGTTGATTTCTGGTGCGGTACTGGCAAACAAAGTCACGGTAACCCGCTGATGAAACAGGGTCACCAGATGCAGCGCATGGCTGGCGTGAAAAAACTGCAGCCAAACCTGCGTACTACCCCGTTTGTTCTTGATCCGTTTGCGATTCGCCAGATCGACGCGGTACTGGCAACTCACGATCACAACGATCATATCGACGTCAACGTCGCTGCTGCCGTGATGCAGAACTGTGCTGATGACGTACCGTTTATCGGACCGAAAACCTGCGTGGATTTATGGATTGGCTGGGGAGTACCAAAAGAGCGCTGCATCGTGGTCAAACCAGGCGATGTGGTAAAAGTGAAAGACATTGAAATTCATGCCCTTGACGCGTTCGACCGTACTGCACTGATCACCCTACCAGCGGATCAAAAAGCGGCTGGCGTGCTGCCAGACGGCATGGACGATCGCGCAGTAAACTATCTGTTCAAAACACCGGGCGGTTCCCTGTATCACAGCGGCGATTCCCACTACTCTAACTACTATGCAAAACATGGCAACGAGCATCAGATCGACGTGGCGTTAGGATCGTACGGTGAGAACCCACGCGGTATTACCGACAAAATGACCAGCGCCGATATGCTGCGTATGGGCGAAGCGTTGAATGCGAAAGTTGTTATCCCGTTCCACCATGATATCTGGTCAAACTTCCAGGCCGATCCGCAGGAAATCCGCGTACTGTGGGAGATGAAAAAAGATCGTCTGAAGTATGGCTTTAAGCCATTTATCTGGCAGGTCGGTGGCAAGTTTACCTGGCCGTTGGATAAAGATAACTTCGAGTATCACTATCCGCGTGGTTTTGACGATTGCTTCACCATTGAACCGGATCTGCCGTTCAAATCGTTCCTGTAATCTGTCGTTGATACCGGGTAGCGTGGATCTGTTCGCGCTATCCGGCGTAGTATTTCCTGGCTATTTCAAATATCATCTAAAAAAATCAAATTTTATCGGAATAGCTCATGACTGAAGCACAAAGACATCAAATCCTCCTGGAAATGCTCGCACAATTGGGCTTTGTGACCGTGGAGAAAGTCGTTGAGCGTCTGGGAATTTCGCCTGCCACTGCGCGACGCGATATCAATAAACTCGACGAAAGCGGCAAACTGAAGAAAGTGCGCAACGGCGCCGAAGCGATTACCCAGCAGCGCCCGCGATGGACGCCGATGAATCTGCACCAGGCGCAGAATCACGATGAAAAAGTACGTATCGCTAAAGCGGCCTCGCAGTTGGTCAACCCGGGCGAAAGCGTGGTCATCAACTGCGGCTCTACCGCGTTTCTGCTCGGCCGGGAAATGTGTGGCAAACCGGTGCAAATCATCACTAATTATCTCCCGCTGGCAAACTATCTGATCGATCAGGAACATGACAGCGTGATCATCATGGGCGGGCAGTACAACAAAAGTCAGTCCATCACCTTAAGCCCACAGGGCAGCGAAAACAGTCTCTATGCCGGGCACTGGATGTTTACCAGCGGCAAAGGGCTGACCGCAGAAGGGTTATATAAAACCGATATGCTGACAGCGATGGCAGAGCAGAAGATGCTGAGCGTGGTAGGGAAACTGGTAGTGCTGGTCGATAGCAGTAAGATTGGTGAACGCGCGGGGATGCTCTTTAGCCGCGCCGATCAAATCGATATGCTGATCACCGGCAAAAATGCTAACCCAGAGATCCTGCAACAGCTGGAAGCGCAAGGGGTCAGCATTCTGCGTGTTTAAAGATGCTGGTGGAAAAATGTCACCGCAGCATCTAACGCCTCGGGTGTAATACGGTGGCGCACGCCAGGCTGCCATGAACAGGTTAACTGTTTATCTCGTCCCGTATCTCTTAATGCCTGCTGCAAACGTAGTGATTCCTCGGCAGGCACAACATCATCGTCAAGGCCATGCCACAACAGCAGTGGCCTGCTTCCCAGTTCGTCCAGGTGGTTTGTCGCTTCCCACTCTGCCAGTGGAGCAATAATGTTATTAAATTCGTTTTGCTGTGCTGGCGTTTCAGGCTTCAACGGTGGAAACAGTGAACGGGCAAGCGATGTGAAATAGCCAGACCCCATCATGCTGGCGGTACATTTCACCGTGGGGTGGCGAGCGGTAATCCCCAACGCGGTCATTGCGCCCATCGACGCGCCACCAACCGCCAGGCGTTCATCACGCAGCCAGTTTTCTTCGGCTATTGCCGCACGTAAAGTAGTGAATTCCTGCATACTTTGTAGCAAGATTTGCCAGAATTGATTTAAACGCCTCGCTGCGTCGCCACTAAAACGGCTACCGTGATTGGGCGCATCCGGCATGATCACCCGGAAACCAACCTGCGCCAGCGCGACGGCAAAATAGCTATAAACCAGGCTGGATGAAGTAAATCCGTGATAAAAAATCACACACGGTAATGGGGGTTCTTTTTGCCCTATGGGATAAGCGTGAAGAACGGGAATATCAGCCAGCACGCGTGATTCTAATTCAATCATCTTTTTCTCCTTTGAGTCTGGTATGACATGAAGAAATCCTTAGCACAAGTTTCTGCTGACCGTATTAGTTCATAATGTTGAGATGTGGATTACGCTTTCACAACGTTTTCATTCGAAAATCGCGTACCAGGTAACAATTCGGGAACATTCCCCTCAAGTTAAATAAATAAGGCACTACACTATGGTTAGCAGGAAACGTAATAGCGTTATTTATCGGTTTGCCAGTTTATTATTGGTGTTGATGCTAAGCGCCTGTAGCGCACTGCAAGGTACGCCACAGCCAGCACCGCCAGTAACGGACCATCCGCAAGAGATTCGCCGCGACCAGACACAAGGGTTACAGCGAATAGGTAGCGTAAGCACGATGGTACGGGGCTCTCCGGATGACGCATTAGCAGAAATCAGAGCGAAAGCTGTCGCTGCAAAAGCTGATTATTACGTTGTCGTAATGGTGGATGAAACCATCGTGACAGGACAGTGGTATTCACAAGCCATTTTGTACCGTAAATAAATCAGACAACTTACATAGTCAGCTTTACATTGCTTTGCGTCCCTATGCGTTTACCTGTGCACAATAAATTACCGGCTGGAAGCTCGGGCGTTTATTACCGCGATGGAATGCCCTGCAACATGTGGGGAAACGAAAAATGGAGCTGACGATGAAACAATTACTTGCCTCACCCTCGCTGCAATTAGTGACTTGCCCTGCGAGCGCCACGGCACAGTCTGCAGAATTCGCCAGTGCTGACTGCGTGACGGGCCTGAATGAAATAGGTCAGATCTCGGTTAGCAATATTTCAGGGGATCCGCAGGACGTGGAACGTATCGTGGCGTTAAAGGCCGATGAACAAGGGGCATCATGGTATCGCATTATTACCATGTATGAAGACCAGCAGCCCGATAACTGGCGTGTACAGGCGATACTGTATGCGTGAGTGTCATCTACAGCAAATGAACAATGCCGGATGCGGCGCGAGCGCCTTGTCCGGCCTACAATTTTCACATATTTCATTTAGTTAATCGAAACCAGCGTCGCATCCGTCGTATACGCTTACAAACACACTCCCCCCGTCGCCCGCAGCAATAAATCATTCTGGATCTGCTCTGCCAACCGCACGCCACCGCGCGTATTTAACATCACCTGACACCACGCCTGCGCCATTGGCGGAGAAGCATATTTCAACATTTGCGCGCCGCAGCCCAGCAAAAATAATTGATGTGTTATCTCCCGTCCCAATTCCTCAGCCGGTTTGCGCAGTTGCTGTTGTAAGCGACGAACCGCGCGATCAAAATAACGATCTTGCCCTTTCACTTCCATAAACGCTTCCGACAGCAAGTCGTATACACCCGCTTGCTTATTAAGAACGCGCAGCACATCGAGGCACATAATATTGCCAGAGCCTTCCCAGATACTGTTCACTGGCATCTCTCGATAAAGTCGCGGTAGTTCGCTCTCTTCGCAATAGCCAATACCGCCCAGTACCTCCATCGCTTCAGCCACAAACGGAATGCCACGTTTGCAGATCACAAATTTCGCCGCAGGCGTAAATAAGCGCGCCCATAGGGCTTCTTTAGCATCGGCACGTCGCTCCCAGGCCCGCGCCAGACGAAACAACAATGCTGTTTGCCCTTCAAGCTGAAGCGCCATGCGACTTAAGACATGGCGCATCAGAGACTGTTCTATTAACGGATTACCAAATACATGGCGCTGATGTGCGTGATAAATCGCCAGCGAGAACGCACGGCGCATCATGGCGTGGCTGCCCAGTGCACAATCAAAACGCGTTATCCCGCCCATTTTCAGGATCAGGCGAATCCCTTCCCCTTCCTGACCCAACAACCAGCCAATGGCATCCTGAAACTCCACTTCGCAACTGGCATTGGAACAATTACCCAACTTATCTTTCAGACGCTCCAGCCGAATCGCGTTGCGTTGCCCGTCAGGCAAAAATCGCGGCACAAAAAAGCAGGACAAACCGCCCGCGGTCTGCGCCAGCACCAGATGCGCGTCGCTTTGTGGCACCGAGAAAAACCATTTATGCCCCACCAGCCGATAAGAGCCATCTTCCAGACGCTCTGCACGGGTGGTGTTGCTCATGACATCGGAACCGCCCTGCTTTTCCGTCATTCCCATGCCAATCAACAAACCGCGTTTTTGCCCGCCTGGCAATAAGTGGGAATCGTAGCGATCGCTCAACAGCGGCGTGGTCCAGTCCTGAAACGGCGCGGGTAGCATCTGTAACAGCAATGGCGTAGCGGCAAAGGTCATCGTTATCGGGCATAACGACCCGGCCTCAACCTGCGCGTGCAACATAAAACGCGCCGCCCGCGCCACAAATGCGCCAGAACGAGCATCTTCTTCCCAGGCCAGGTTGTGTACCCGATTGGTACATAACGCCTGCATCAGCAGGTGCCATGCGGGATGGAAACGGACATCGTCCAGACGTCGCCCCTGGGCATCGTAGCGCAACAGTTCAGGTGGGTTTACATTCGCCAGCCGCCCCAGTTCAAGGGATTCTGCCGTTCCGAGTTGCTGACCAATACTGGCGAGAAAATCGCTATCCCAGCCAGCGCCTTCGCGCGTTACCGCTTCGCAGAGCGCGCCATCAGACAGGTATAAATTGCTGTTATTTAAGGGTATAGGTTGATTAAAAACAGTGTGAGTTTGCCAGTGCACGGTGTCTCCCTCCATCAATGGCAGTCACCATTAGTATGGTCACTGCCACGGATTCCTGACAGAAAGAGATTGCTAAAACATTCTTAACCCGCAATGTAGTGCGGAACAAAACGCGAAGTGTCTTTAGTGATCAGCGTGTTATCTTCGCGGATACCCATACCGCACGCTTCATCATCGACAATCCAGCTACCAATCAGCGTGTAACTATCGCCAAATCGCGGTAGCGGTTGAAACGCCTGATAGATCATCGGTTCATCGGCGTAATCACCATCAGCGTGGTCAACGACGTTATTCTGGCCGTCGAAAATGGTGACGTTACCGCCCTCGCGTGAGTAGATCGGTTTACGCACATAGCTTTCGCCAGCGGCGATCTGCGGTTTTTCGCCCTCAAACCAGGACGCCAGAAGATTAGGATGACCAGGAAAAAAGCGCCAAAGCAGCGGCATTAGCCCTTTGTTACTCAAGATACTTTTCCATAACGGCTCCACCCACTGCTCACGACGCTTGCGCAGCAGCGGACCGTTATCGTCACGCATCATCCACTCCAGCGGATACAGCTTAAATGCACGCTGGACGACATTATCATCAAGATCGGTCAGTACACCGCCGACGCCCAAACCGAGATCTTCAATGTAGATAAACCGCGACTCCTGTCCTGCCTGCTGAGCGCAGTCCTGCAAGTACAGCACGGTACTCCTGTCTTCGTCGGTGTCCTGACAGCAGCAAAAATAAAATGGCTCCCGGCTATAAAGCTCGCTAAAGCGTGAAATCAGGCGCTCCTGAATGGCATTGTACTGATCGGCATCGCGCGGAATAACGCCGCTGCGCCGAGCATCTTCCAGCCACAACCACTGGAAATAAGCCGACTCGTACAATGAAGTTGGCGTATCGGCGTTGTACTCCAGCAACTTAACCGGCGCATTACCACACCAGGCAAAATCCATACGGCCATACAGCGAAGGATCGCGTGCGCGCCAGCTTTCGGCGATCACATCCCAGTACAACGGCGGGATCGCCAGTTGCGTCAGGATCTCTTCATCTTTAACCGCACGATCCACCACCTCCAGGCACATCTGATGCAGTTCCGCAGTCGGTTTTTCGATCTGCTCTTCAATCTGGCGCAGAGTAAAGCGGTAAGCCCGACTCTCATCCCAATAGATTTCATTGTCGATGATATGAAAGTCAAATCCGTTATCGGCGGCAATCCGGTCCAGATCCCGCCGCACAGGAACATTGTGTCTCAGCATGATTAGCCTCCCCAATGCCCGCGGGCGCTGGACGAGCGACCATAGCCGCCGCGAGAAACGGTAGACGCTTTTTTGGTGGTAAAGCCGCCCGTGGAGTAAGACTCTTTTTTGCCAGAACCGGAGCGCCAGGAGTAATAACCGGAAGTGTTGCGCCAGACGGGACGGGAAGCAAATGAGGATCCGCCGCTGTTATAAACAAACGGCTCATCGCGATCTTTACGAATAACCCGGCTTAACAAAAATCCAGAAATGACCGGGATCCAACTCTGTTCAACATTGTCGTAATAGCAATTTTCATACTTAAAATGGCAATTTTGCTGAGTCATATTCTTCGGAACATCGGCATAAAATGCCGCTTTGGCATTGTTCCAGCCATGAGCACAGATGTCTGAATTATTACCGTCATCAATGCAATCCTGCACTGTCGCGTAAAACGTTCCGTCGCCGTCGTTATCGACATCGCTACTTTCACTCCATCCTTTGACTATTAAAAAAGCGGCGCCGCCCATTAACACCAACGTTAAGTATTTTTGTGCGTAGCGATTGCGGCGTGGCTCAAAAGGATTATTCGATCTACCAATGCGACTGATCGCTCCGTGACCAATTTTACTGTTATTTCTTGATTTGCGTTTTCTGGCCATGATCGTCCATTACCATGTCATACAAGCTGCGTTAAAAATACCGCCAGCCAGCGCGGCGGTTCCCATAAACATTCCTGCGGCGGTATTGTGATTAATAATTTTTTCGCTTAATGCGGGCATATAAAGTCTGACACCAGCAAAAACGAGTAACTGAATCACCAGTGCAATCCCGCCCCAGGCGAAATAATCCGGAATGCTCACCGCATTGATTGCCGCACTGGATAACGGGATCACGTAACCCAACAATGTACCGCTGAACGCCAGTGACGCCGCGGTATTATTGTTTTTGATTAACTGCCATTCGTTGTGTGGTGTAATTTTAGAATAGATAAAAAGAAAAATAATTACCATCGCCACGCCAATAAAAAAATAGGCGCTAAAAGCAAGAAGTGAATCCAGTATATGCATCGTAAACGTCCCTGTAATTAACCAATAATATGAAGTGATGTCAGCGGGATATCGACGCCCAGCGCGCGCGAAAATAACCACTCCGGCTCGCCGAGATCGTTAAAAGATTCCTCACCATTTAACAGCAAATATTCGTAAGTATCTTCGGTCACTTGCCGTTGGTAGCCCATGGTAAAATTATGGACCTCCCATTTGGCATGGTTTTGATTTTCTACTTTTTCCAGCATGTAGACGGGTTCGATATTTCCCGGTTCTTCGCTGTTAAAAAATCGCTGCCAGCGTTTTTCCTGCCAGTTTAAGGTCATTGCCCCCATCGCTTTGGCGTTGATCGCCTCGCGCCAGTGACTCTCTTTACTGATACCGTAGCTCTCTTCATAGACAAAGAGCTTGATATCATCAATGTCATCAATATCTTCGCCGCCGGTGGTATTGATTTGCAGAAATTCATCGCCCGAAGTGTAGTAGCGGAAAATCTGGCTACCGCCGCCCAGATCGATGTGGCTGACAGCTGCTACCGTGTATTCTTCACCCGGCAGCGCAATCAGCAATTCATCTTCCAGCAAACGAAACGTTAACGAGTCGAGCGTAAAGCCACTATTGAGATGAAGTCCCAGCGGACCGCGAACGATAACAGGCTTATCATCCTGACCAAACAGGCGCTGGAAAAAACCAGACATATTTTATCCTTAAATTAGCAGCCAGCCTTTTAGTGAGGCTGGCAAAAAATTACTCGCCCTGTTGGCGTTGCAGCCTTGCCAGCACATCCTGGGCATTGCTTTTATTAACACCACCAATCCCCACTTCCGCCAGTTTTTCGTCGAGATCGCGACCGTCTGCCACTTTTTCCAGCTGCGCGGCGGCATCCAGCCGGGCCTGGCGCTCAGCCTGACGCGTTTGCAGGCGTTTTAATGACTCTGCAGCTGTCGAAACGCTGGAAGAGGCGCCAACGGTCGAGGTCGTTACGGCCTGCTGCGCACGCTGCATGGCTTCAGTAGCTTTAACGACTTCCATTTGTTGCTCAAACTGGGAAATACGCTGTGCCGTTGCCGTAACGGCTTTTTCCACACCATCGCGGGAGACTTCCAGATTCGACAACACCTGTTCTTCAGCGGTAATAAGATTCTCAAGGCGCGCAATTTCTTCGGCGACTTCGTTAATTAACGATGGGTTAACGTTCTTGCTTAATGCTTCCAGCGCACGGGCTTCCAGACTGGTTTTACGCTCGCGTAAATCTTTCAGCTTATCGTTACTTAATTTCACCCGCGCCAGCAGATCGACGCGAGATTTTCCGGCTTTATCCAGTTCAGCTTTGGCGTCCCGAATATGTTGTTCCAGCATGCGCACGCCCTGGGTTTCTTCAATGGATTCTTCCGCCTGGGAGATAAACGATTTCCCCAGCGTAAATAAACTTTTTAAAATTCCCATAAATACCCGTCCTTGTAATTAGTGTGAATATTCTTCTGTAATTTCAGCCAGATCCAATGCATTATCTACCAGCGAGGTTATTTCAAGCAGGATATCTTCAAGAGAAGATTTAAGCGATAATGCCCCGAAAACAATGTAATACTCTTCCTGTTGCACGCTGGAGATCCCCACCGATGACAGCGGCATAATTTTCTGATTTCTTAAAAGGAATGTATTAAATTCATTTGGATTATTGATATAGCTTACCGGACAAATAAATGTTTCGATAATCATCTGGCGAGAAGTAAAAAGAACATTGATTTGCAAATCGCCGTAATCATTCATTTTAATAATTAATGCATTTTCACTATTTGTTACATCAATATTTTGTTTAGGTACAGCTTGTAACGCTGTCGCCAGCGCCAACGGATTCCATATCATATATTATTCCATATATATTAAATTTAATTATTAATAAGATGAATATTTATAGAGCGTAATTATCTTACCAGCTATAGATAAAAAAAAACCATCCAAATCTGGATGGTTTTTCTTAAATCAGAGGGATTAGCTGCGCTGGCGAACCGCTTCAAATAAGCAAATTCCGGTCGCAACCGAAACGTTCAGCGAAGAAACACTTCCTGCCATTGGGATGCTGATCAACTCATCGCAATGTTCACGGGTCAGACGACGCATACCTTCACCTTCCGCGCCCATCACCAGCGCCAGTCGTCCGGTCATTTTGCTCTGATAGAGCGTATGATCCGCCTCGCCTGCCGTACCGACGATCCAGATATTCTCTTCCTGCAACATACGCATGGTGCGCGCAAGGTTAGTCACCCGAATCAGCGGAACGCTTTCTGCCGCGCCGCAGGCTACTTTTTTCGCCGTGGCGTTGAGCTGTGCGGAGCGATCTTTCGGCACAATCACCGCATGAACGCCAGCGGCGTCCGCGCTACGCAGGCACGCACCGAGGTTGTGCGGATCGGTTACACCGTCGAGGATCAGCAGGAACGGTTGTTCGAGCGAAGCGATCAGATCCGGCAGATCGTTTTCCTGATACTGCCGTCCTGGTTTCACACGGGCGATAATGCCCTGATGCACGGCACCGTCGCTTTTCTCATCGAGATATTGGCGGTTTGCCAGCTGGATAACCACGCCCTGGGATTCAAGGGCGTGAATCAGCGGTAACAGACGTTTATCTTCACGGCCTTTTAAAATAAAGACTTCCTGAAAACGTTCAGGGGCGCGCTCCAGCAGGGCCTGCACTGCGTGGATGCCGTAAATCATTTCGCTCATTAATGTACTCGTTGTTTACGTTTTGCCTGATGCACTACGTTTATCCGGCCTACATGATCCCTGCAATATATTGAATTTGCGTGATTATGTAGGCCGGATAAGGCGTTCACACCGCATCCGGCATGAACAAAGCGCATTTTGTCAGCAATCTAACCCTCTTCTGTTTGAAGAGGGTAATGATCACTCTGCCACTTTTTTCTTCGCCGCACGCTTCGCTTTGGTCGCTGCGGCTATTTTCTGCGTTTTCGCCGATGGCTTTTTCGCTTTTCTCGCGTCTTTCTTCGCCGCTTTCAGCTTCGGTTTTTTCTCGCCACGGAAGGCACTGTCTGGCTCAAAGTTTACCTTTTTACCGACCTGACGACGCTTGCCGCCTTTTTTGCCTGCATCGCCTTTTTTCGCTTTCTCGCTCGCCGTTTTACCGACGTTGCGCGGTGCGCGTTCGCTGGAGATCAGGCTAAAGTCGATTTTGCGCTCGTCCATATTAACCGCTTCGACGCGAACTTCCACGCGATCGCCCAGGCGATAAGTCTGGCCGCTGGATTCGCCCATCAGGCGTTGCCCTACCTGGTCAAAGCGATAGTAGTCATTGTCCAGCGAAGAGACGTGGACCAGACCATCAATGAACAGGTCGTCGAGACGAACAAAGAAGCCAAAACCAGTGACGCTGGCAATAACGCCTTTAAAGACGTTGCCCACCTGGTCGAGCATGAAGTCACACTTCAGCCAGTCAGCCACATCGCGCGTTGCTTCGTCGGCACGACGTTCCGCCATGGAACAGTGCTGACCCAGTTGCAACATCTCTTCCATCGAATAATGGTAGCCGCCGGTTTCAGTGGTGTTGCCCTGATGCCCCTGCTCTTTCGCCAGCAGATACTTAATGGCGCGGTGCAGCGTCAGGTCAGGATAACGACGAATCGGCGAAGTAAAGTGCGCATAGGACTGCAATGCCAGACCAAAGTGACCACGGTTTTCCGGATCGTAAATCGCCTGTTTCATCGAGCGCAGCAGCATGGTTTGCAGCATTTCTGCATCAGGACGATCGGCAACCGACTCCAGCAGCTCCGCGTAGTCACGCGGTTCCGGCTTGTTGCCGCCCGGCAGTTCCAGCCCCAGCTCCGCCAGCACTGAACGGAAAGAGGTAATAGCCTCGGTGCTCGGCTTGTCGTGAATACGGAACAGTGCCGGTTCTTTGGCTTTCTCAACGAAACGCGCCGCCGAGATATTCGCCAGAATCATACACTCTTCAATTAACTTGTGTGCGTCGTTACGCTGGGTCTGTTCGATACGCTCAATACGGCGTTCAGCGTTGAAAATGAACTTCGCTTCTTCGCTCTCAAACGAGATCCCACCGCGTTCTTCACGGGCTTTATCCAGCACTTTATAGAGGTTATGCAACTCTTCGAGATGCTTAACCAGCGGGGCGTACTGCTCGCGCAGATCCTGATCGCCCTGCAGAATATGCCAGACTTTGGTGTAGGTCAGACGCGCGTGAGAGCTCATCACCGCTTCATAGAATTTGTAGCCAGTCAGGCGGCCTTTCGACGAAATTGTCATCTCGCACACCATACACAGGCGGTCTACCTGCGGGTTGAGCGAGCACAGGCCGTTAGAGAGCACTTCCGGCAGCATCGGGATAACCTGCGAAGGGAAATACACCGACGTACCACGGTTACGCGCTTCGCTGTCCAGCGGTGTTGGCGGACGCACATAGTAGCTGACGTCGGCAATCGCGACCCATAAACGCCAACCGCCGCCGCGTTTTTTCTCGCAGTAAACTGCATCGTCAAAGTCACGGGCGTCTTCGCCATCAATGGTGACCAGCGGTAAATCGCGCAGATCGACACGGCCCGCTTTTGCTTCTTCCGGCACTTCTTCTTTCAGCCCGGCAACCTGTTGCTCAACAGCCTGCGGCCAGATGTACGGAATTTCATGGGTACGCAGAGCGATATCAACCGCCATGCCGGTGCCCATATTGTCGCCCAGCACTTCGACGATTTTACCCACCGCTTTGGTACGGCGAGTCGGGCGTTGGGTCAGTTCAACAACCACCACAAAGCCCATCCGCGCGCCCATGATCTGATCGGGCGGGATTAAAATATCGAAGCTCAGACGGCTGTCGTCAGGAACCACAAAGCCGACGCCCGCTTCGGTAAAGTAGCGACCAACAATCTGGCTGGTTTTTGGCACCAGTACGCGAACAATACGCGCTTCACGACGACCTTTACGGTCAGCGCCCAGCGGCTGCGCCAGCACCTGATCGCCATGAATGCAGGTTTTCATCTGCTCGCTAGAGAGATACAAATCATCTTTACGTCCTTCAACCCGCAGAAAGCCGTAGCCATCACGGTGGCCAATAACGGTACCTTTCACCAGGTCGAGGCGTTCCGGCAGCGCATAGCACTGACGGCGAGTGAAGACCAGTTGACCATCGCGCTCCATCGCGCGCAGGCGGCGACGCAGGCCTTCAAGCTGCTCTTCGCCTTCAATGTGCAATTCTACCGCCAGCTCATCACGGCTGGCCGGTTTTTCACGTTTGGTTAAATGTTCGAGGATAAATTCCCGACTAGGGATGGGATTCGCGTATTTTTCAGCTTCGCGTTCCTGGAAAGGATCTTGTGACATCTCGGTTCCTCCGTTGTCATCTCTGATGAAGATTTTCGTCACTCCACCAGCAATAATTTATAAAGCGGTTGATTCTCTTCAACCAAATCGGCAAGCGTGTAGTTATCCAGTTCCGTAAGAAAACTTTGCACGGCCTTAGAAAGTGCCTGTTTCAACCGACAGGCAGGTGTAATGTGGCAAAACTCACTACTGCAATTCACCAGCGATAAAGGTTCCAGCTCGCGCACCACATCACCAATACGTATCGCACTCGCCGGTTTACCCAGGCGAATGCCGCCATTTTTTCCACGAACAGCAGTCACGTAGCCGGCACGACTAAGTTGATTGATTATTTTGACCATATGATTACGGGAGACGCCGTAGACGTCAGTCACTTCAGAAATACTGGTCATCCGCCCTTCTGGCAATGATGCCATATAGATCAGCGCACGTAATCCGTAATCAGTGAAACTCGTTAACTGCACATCAACCTCAAAAAAGGGAAATCGGGAAAAAATACATTTATATTGATGATAAACCAGCCACAAGCTGTGTCGCTAATTTATTTCAGTTTGGGGAAGGAAAAAAGCGAGGATTTAACACTGTGTCGGATAGCGTAATGGCTTACCCGACACAGCAATGTATCACACTGTTAGCCCAGCAGGCAAAATATCTGCCGGGCGTCCCAGAATTACGCGTCGAACGGGTCGCGCAGAATCATGGTTTCAGTACGATCCGGGCCGGTAGAGATGATATCGATCGGTACACCGGTCAGCTCTTCAATGCGCTTGATGTAGTTCAGAGCCGCCTGCGGCAGGCCGCTACGATCTTTCACGCCGAAGGTGGATTCAGACCAGCCCGGCATGGTTTCGTAAATCGGCTCAACACCTTTCCAGTCGTCAGCTGCCAGCGGAGTGGTCGTCACTTCGCGACCATCCGGCATACGGTAAGCCACGCAGAGTTTCACCTCTTTCAGGCCATCCAGAACGTCCAGTTTGGTCAGGCAGAAGCCAGACAGGGAGTTCAGTTGCACCGCACGACGAACGGCAACGGTATCCAGCCAGCCGGTACGACGACGACGACCTGTAGTTGCGCCGAATTCGTTACCCTGCTTGCAGAGGAACTCGCCAGTTTCATCAAACAGTTCGGTCGGGAACGGACCTGCACCTACACGAGTGGAGTAAGCTTTGAGGATACCCAGAACGTAATCAACATAACGCGGGCCCAGGCCGGAACCGGTCGCCACGCCACCAGCAGTGGTGTTGGAAGAAGTTACGTACGGATAAGTACCGTGGTCGATATCCAGCAGCGTACCCTGCGCACCTTCGAACATGACGAAATCGCCACGCTGACGCGCCTGGTCGAGCAGGTCAGAAACGTCAACCACCATAGAAGTCAGGATGTCGGCAACTGCCATCGTATCATCCAGAACCTTCTGGTAATCAACCGCTTCAGCTTTGTAGTAGTTAACCAACTGGAAGTTGTGATATTCCATCACTTCTTTCAGTTTTTCAGCGAAGGTTTCTTTGTCGAAAAGGTCGCCAACACGCAGACCACGACGAGCCACTTTATCTTCATAAGCAGGCCCGATACCACGACCGGTGGTGCCGATCGCTTTCGCGCCACGCGCTTTCTCACGCGCGTTATCCAGCGCAACGTGATAATCAAGGATCAGCGGACATGCTTCAGACAGCAGTAGACGCTCACGAACGGGGATGCCACGGTCTTCCAGTTCTTTCATCTCTTTCATCAGCGCGGCCGGAGACAGCACAACACCGTTACCGATGATGCTGGTTACATTCTCGCGGAGAATACCTGATGGAATAAGATGGAGAACGGTTTTTTCACCGTTGATTACGAGAGTATGGCCTGCGTTGTGACCGCCCTGGTAGCGTACAACATATTTAGCCCGTTCAGTCAGAAGATCGACGATCTTACCTTTACCTTCGTCACCCCATTGGGTGCCCAGTACGACGACGTTGTTACCCATTTTTCAAAATCACCGTTTGCTTAAAAATGGATTCTACCATCGCTTTTTCAGAGTTACAGCACTTTTTGCATCCAAAAATGACCTTAGTCAGCCTATTTTTTGTTCAGCCAATCGTTTTCCTCAACATGTAGTAGACCACAACGCCCGCAACCACAAGTCCACCGCCAAAACGACGTAAAATATTATCGGGTAAATTAGTCATTGCGGAGATCATCTTCTTCCATGCCTTCGGGTAAAGCATCGGCCCTAAACCTTCCAACACTAAAACCAGGGCAAGCGCCAGCCAGATTGTCGAATTCATTCATTATCCTTATAGAAAAAGAAAACCACCGACATCCCTGAGGATGCGGTGGCTTTATTGACCTGTACCGCGGTCGTTATATTAACGCGTCGTGGAGCTCGGCGTCTTCATGTAGCGGAAGAAATCGCTGTCCGGGCTCATGACCATCACGTCCTGATTGCCAGAGAAGCTGTTCTCATAAGCACGCAGGCTACGGATGAATGCGTAGAAGTCCGGATCCTTGCTGAATGCGTCTGCAAACAGCTTGGCAGCTTCGGCATCACCTTCACCGCGCATGATACGGCCCTGACGCTCAGCTTCTGCCAGCGTTCTGGTCACTTCATAGTCGGCAGTCGCACGCAGTTTTTCTGCTTCTTCCTGACCTTGTGAACGATGACGACGCGCTACCGCTTCACGCTCGGCGCGCATACGGTTGTAGATCGCTTCAGACACTTCGGTCGGCAGGTTGATCTGCTTGATACGCACATCGACAACTTCAATACCCAGCGCCGCCATACTGTTCGGGTTGATGACCGGAACTTTGCCCTTCGTCTCAGCCGTTACGCGCTCTGCCGCTTCGGCAATGGCGTTATCTGCTGCCGGGGTAGTAACTTCATCTTCTGTACCCGCAGAACCAGAGTTCAGCGCGTCACGCACTTCCAGGGTCAGACGACCACGGGAATCGGTGACGATGTCTTTCACGTCCAGACGACCAATTTCAGAACGCAGACGGTCAGAGAACTTACGTTTCAACAGCACTTCCGCTTGCGAAATGTCGCCACCACCCGTTGCCAGGTAGTAACGGCTGAAATCGCTGATGCGCCATTTGATGTAAGAGTCGACGATCAGGTCTTTCTTCTCTTTGGTCACAAAGCGGTCTGCCTGGTTGTCCATGGTCTGAATACGCGCGTCGAGCATTTTCACCGTTTCAATGAACGGTATCTTGAAATGCAGACCCGGCTCATAAACCAGAGGTTTGTTGTCATCGTCACGCAGTACCTTACCAAAACGCAGCGTAATACCGCGCTCACCTTCTTTGACGACAAAGACAGACATGTAAAGCACTACCAGCACGATGATGATAATCGCGATAACTGACTTACGCATCGTTATTCCCCCTGACGCTGGTAGTCGTTACGCTGCGCGTTGGCGCGGCGTTGGTCCATAATATCGCCCTGACTGGTGGACGACGTGTTGCTTACTCCACTGGTTGTGGAGGAAGAGGCTGGCGGCAGACGCAGCAGATTGCTGGCACCGTTATCGCTCTTCGCCGCAGGGGCGTTACCACCTTTCAGCATCTGGTCTAACGGCAGAACCATCAGGTTGCCACCTTTATCGTTAACCAGCACTTTGCGGGTGTTGCCCAACACTTTTTCCATCGTCTCGATATACAGACGCTCGCGAGTAATTTCCGGCGCGGCTTTATATTCCGGCAGAAGTTTAGCAAAGCGCGCCACTTCACCCTGAGCTTCCAGGATGGTCTGGGCCTTGTACGCACGCGCCTCTTCGAGGATACGTTGCGCCTGACCGTTCGCACGCGGCTGAACTTCGTTGGTATACGCTTCTGCTTCACGAATGTATTGCTGTTCGTTTTCACGCGCGGCAATCGCATCATCAAACGCCGCTTTTACTTCTTCCGGCGGACGAGCAGCCTGGAAGTTGACGTCCAGCAGCGTGATACCCATGTCATACGGGCGGATAGTCTCTTCCAGTTCGCGCTGAGTATCGCTACGAATCACGGTACGACCTTCCGTCAGAATGCGGTCCATGGTGTATTTACCGATAACCCCACGCAGGGCGCTGTCGGTAGCCTGACGCAGGCTGTCATCCGGGCTGGTCACGCTATACAGATATTTTTCCGGATTGGTGACGCGGTACTGCACGTTCATCTCAACGCGCACTACGTTTTCATCGGACGTCAGCATCACACCGGAAGCGGCCAGTTCACGCACGGCTTCCACGTTCACCGGTTTGACTTCGTCGATAAACGTCGGTTTCCAGTTCAGACCCGGCTCAACCAGATGGCTGAATTTGCCAAAGCGTGTTACCACGCCGCGTTCGGCTTCTTTAATGGTGTAGAAACCACTGGCCGCCCAGATAATGACAATCGCTGCCGCTGCGATGGTAACGACACGACCGCCAAGCTGCGGGCGCGGGCCTTGCGATGAACTGCCACCGCCAGAACCAGTGCCTTTACCGCCGCCCAGACCACCGAGCTTTTTGCTCAGTTTGCGGAAGATATCATCTAAATCAGGTGGCCCTTGATCGCGACCGCCTTTGTTTCCATTTCCCTCAGAGTTGCCGCCAGGTTTGCTGCTTCCCCACGGGTCGCGGTCTTGTCCGTTATTACCGGGCTGATTCCACGCCATGTTTGTGCTCCATATTTGTTATGCGGTGATCCCTGTTGTCTTTCGACGCCAGAGGATATGACTCCACGCTTCAGACGCTACGCCGTTAGATCAGGTAATCGATCAACGCCGGTTCTTGTTTACAGAGGCGACGCCAGTCAACGATCGGCATACGAACTTGCAGACTTACGCTGCCGTCCTCCTCCATCCACTCTTTTTCTATTGCCTGAAGCTGATAAAAACGACTTCTCAGACGCCCTTCCTGCGGTGGCAGACGCAATGTATGCTGCGCCACCTCGCCGGAAAGCCGCTCCGTCAAAGCCTGAAAAAGCTGTGGTATCCCCGCTCCGGTCTGTGCGGAAAGCCAGACACGGATCGGTTTGTTCTCTTCGTCCCGATCAATACGCGGTTCGAAATCTTCCAGCATATCGATCTTGTTCATCACCAGCAGGGTTGGGATCTCGTGAGCGTCGATCTCTTCAAGAACCGTATTCACCGCTTCGATGTTTTCTTGTACACGCACATCCGCCGCATCAATGACGTGCAGCAGCAATGTGGCTTGCCGCGTCTCTTGTAACGTGGCTTTAAATGCCGCCACCAGATCGTGCGGCAGGTGGCGAATAAACCCTACGGTATCTGCCAGCACGGTTTCACCGACATCTGCGACGTCAATACGCCGCAACGTCGGGTCGAGGGTGGCAAACAACTGGTCCGCCGCGTAGACCCGCGCTTCGGTGATGCGATTGAAAAGGGTAGATTTACCGGCGTTGGTATATCCCACCAGCGAAACAGTAGGGACGTCGGCTTTGATACGTGATTGCCGCCCCTGCTCACGCTGCTTTTCAACTCTTTCCAGGCGCGACTGTATCTGTACGATGCGATTACGCAACAAACGACGGTCGGTTTCGAGCTGGGTTTCACCCGGCCCCCGCAAACCGATCCCGCCTTTCTGTCTTTCAAGGTGGGTCCAGCCACGCACCAGGCGCGTAGCCAGATGGCGCAGCTGCGCCAGCTCAACCTGCAACTTACCCTCATGGGTACGCGCACGTTGGGCGAAAATATCTAAAATAAGGCCGGTGCGGTCGATAACACGACACTCGCACAAACGCTCCAGGTTACGCTCCTGCGCCGGGCTCAGGGCATGGTCAAAAAGAACGACCGAAGCTCCCGTCGCTTTTACGGCTTCCGCAATTTCAACTGCTTTACCTTCACCTACAAAATACTTTGGGTGCGGCGCTTTACGGCTACCGGTAATCACCTGCAATGCTTCGACACCGGCGGAAGAAACCAGAGATTCAAACTCCTGGAGGTCTTCCATATCTTTGTCTTGCGTAAAATAGATGTGTACCAGTACCGCCTGCTCACCAGCATCATAACGGTCAAACAAGCGTATAACCCTCTAAATAGATCAGCGGGGAACGCAGGATCGCTGGCTCCCCGTGTAAAAAAAACAGCCCGAAACCTTATTCGGTTTCTTCGCTGTCCTGTTGCGCGGAAGTATTCTGCGCGCTGCTACCATGATGGTAGTTACTGCTGGTACCGCCACCGGCGTTGTTACTGTGATGAGAAACCGGGCGAGACGGGACAACAGTAGAAATCGCGTGCTTATAAACCATCTGGCTGACCGTGTTTTTCAACAGGATCACGAACTGATCAAAAGACTCGATTTGTCCTTGCAGCTTAATACCATTCACCAAATAAATAGAAACTGGAACACGTTCCCGACGCAGTGCGTTCAGGAACGGATCTTGTAAAGATTGCCCCTTAGCCATTCTCTCTTTTCCTTATATGCTTATTTGTACTTTGAACCTTTCGATTCTGAAAAAATTGCGCACGATACGTCTCAATTGTACACATTCAGCCTGCGATAGCACCAACAACCTGTAATACTTCGTCACGCGCCTGTTCTGGTTTTTCACTGTCAAGCCAGTGAACCCCTTCCCAACCACGCAGCCAGGTTATCTGCCGCTTCGCCAACTGTCTCGTGGCGCAAACACCTCGATAAACCATTTCATCGTATGAGATTTCGCCTTCAAGGTAAGACCACATCTGGCGATAACCCACGCAACGAATGGAAGGCAAATCCGTATGCAAATCTCCTCGGGCAAAAAGCGCCCGGACTTCTGCTTCAAAACCTGAAGCCAACATCTGATGAAAACGCTGCTCAATTCGTTGATGGAGCAGTTCACGGCTCGCCGGGGCGATGGCGAACTGATGCACCTGATACGGTAGAGCGTCTCCTGACGTTTGCGTCAGTTCCGTTAAAGTTTTACCCGAAATGAAAAAAACTTCCAGTGCTCGGGAAAGCCTTTGTGGATCATTTGGATGAATCCTTGCTGCCGCAACCGGATCGATCTCCTGAAGTTGACGATGCAATGACTCCCAACCTTGCTCTGCCGCCTGTTGCTCAATTCTGGCCCGTACTTCCGGGTCCGCCGACGGTAGTGGCGACAACCCTTCCAGCAACGCCTTGAAATACAACATCGTACCGCCCACTAACAGCGGGATCCGCCCCGCCGCCGTGATATCGGCCATTTCCGCCAGCGCATCGCGGCGAAAATCAGCGGCCGAATAAGCCTGCGACGGATCGCGAATATCCAGCAATCGGTGCGGCGCGGCGAGTAATTCTTCAGCGTTCGGCTTCGCCGTCCCGATATCCATCCCTTTGTAAATAAGGGCAGAATCAACGCTTATCAACTCTACTGGTAAAATTTTACGCAGCTCAATAGCTAACGCCGTTTTACCGGAGGCCGTCGGCCCCATCAAAAAAATCGCCTTAGGCAGGCTCGCCTTACTGATATCACTCATCTTTCAGGGCTTTTATCGCCGGATGTAAATCAACAGATTGTAACAGACCACCCGGCGGCGTTTTCACAAGCTGCGGACATAACCGTTCTACGTCCGTCAGCAGGGTAATGGCCTGTGCCATTGACCACTGCGCATGTTCGCTCATCAGATTTCGTGCAATCCACTGTGCAATATTGCCAGGTTCGAATACGGACTGCTTCGCCAGGTAGCCTATCAGTTCAGGAATCAAGATTTGTAAATTTTGTTGGCGTAAGGGTAAAGGCACGGCCCTGATGGTCACATGCTGCGCATCGGACTGAAATTCAATACCCAATTCCGCCAGTGCAGACTGCGCTTTTTCTAAGGCCGATCTTTCTTCACCAGAGACTTTTAGCCGCAGCGGAATAAGCAGCGGCTGAGCGCAGACCGGCGCATCTCCCGGCGTTAACTGCGCCTGACGTAACCAGCGCTCCGCCACCGGCAGGGCTAAAAGTGAAATATTGCCGTCACGTTCTAGTAGCGCACAGTCCGAATGGACGATAGTCAACACCCGACCAAAGCTTTGACCATTCGCAGCCAGCGTAAGTTCCTGCGATTCTTGCACTTTTGGTTTGTGCATCGCTGCAGGCGTTTGCAAAAGCTGGCGATACACATCGCCTTGCTGTTTCTGGTAGCCCGGTTGCGCGTTCGGCCACGGGGCGGCCTGACGGCTACCGCTACTTGCAGCAGGCGCAGGAGATGAAGACGGAGAGTAACGCGGAGCCACTGGCTCACGAACTGCCGGTTCAGCAAAGTGATTACGCCCTGCTGCCACGCGGTTTTCGGGTATATGGCGCGGTGCTGACTGGGCGTTATCTTCCAACGGCAAAGGCGTTTCCAGCTGCTGTTGCAGCACGCTCAGCACGCCCTGATAGATAAAGTCATGCACCAGACGCGACTGATGGAAACGCACTTCGTGTTTGGCGGGGTGTACGTTGACGTCCACCTGATGCGGGTCGATCTCCAGATATAGCACAAATGCCGGTTGCTGATCGGCCCCCAGTTTGTCTTCGCAGGCCTGGCGGATCGCGTGATTGATCAGGCGATCGCGCATCATGCGACCATTCACGTAGCAATACTGAATTTCCGCCAGTGCGGGCGTGATGTGATTCGGATCGGCCACCCAGCCGCGCAGCGTGAGATCGCCGTGTTGCCATTCAATCGCCAGCGCATGTTCGAGAAAAGCGGTGCCGCAAATCGCCCCTAAACGGCGTTCTTTTTGCCCGCCTTCCGGCACTGCGCGGTACTGGCGTACGATTTTGCCGTTATGCGACAGGTTGATAGTGACGTCGAAACGCGCCAGCGCAATGCGGCGGATGATTTCATCGATATGGTTAAATTCGGTTTTCTCGGTGCGCAGGAATTTGCGCCGCGCCGGCGTATTGTAGAACAGGTCCAGCACTTCCAGCGTCGTTCCCACCGGATGGGCCGCCGGTTTTACCGTCACGTCCATATCGCGGCCTTCGGCATAAGCCTGCCAGGCCTCCTGCTGCTCCGCGGTACGCGAAGTGAGCGTCAGACGGGAAACCGAACTGATACTCGCCAGCGCCTCACCGCGAAAGCCCAGGCTGATAATGGCTTCGAGATCGTCCAGAGAGGCGATTTTACTGGTGGCATGACGCGCGAGCGCCAGCGCCAGCTCATCTTTTTTGATACCGCAGCCGTTATCACGAATGCGGATAAGTTTCGCCCCACCGCGTTCGATATCAATATCGATACGTGTCGCGCCGGCATCGAGGCTGTTTTCCACCAGTTCTTTGACTACCGACGCAGGTCGCTCGACCACCTCACCTGCGGCAATCTGGTTCGCCAGTTGTGGCGGTAAGACCTGAATTGGCATCAATAATCCTTAGTTTGGCAGCGTGCGATCTGGCGTCGTCACCGTACTGGCAGTTTGTGCCGTTGCACCCTGCGGCGCAGACTGCATTGGATGCGCAAGGAAGTAATTGCGCAGGCCGTTGTAAATGGCTTCTGCCAGTTGTTGTTGGTAATCGTCGCTCGCCAGCAAACGTTCTTCGCTGTTATTGCTGATAAAACCAGTTTCGACCAGTACTGACGGGATATCCGGCGAACGCAGAACGCCGAGACTGGCGTGTTCTGGTCGGCGTTTATGAATTTCGCCAATGCGTTGCAACTGACTGATCATATTGGTCGCCACATCATACCCTACCCGCTGGGAATGACCGAATTGTAAATCCAGCACCGCCTGGCTTAGGTACGGGTCGGCCTGACTGTTCGCCAGCACATCGCCCGCCCCGCCCAGCAGCTCCGACTGCTTCTCATGCTGTTCCAGCCAGCTTGCCATTTCGCTGTTGGCGCGACGGTTTGAGAGCACCCATACGGAGGCACCGGTGGCACTACGGTTTGGTGCGGCATCGGCATGAATCGACACAAGGAAATTGGCGTTTTGCTTACGTGCCACATCACTGCGCCCCATCACCGAGATAAAGTAATCCCCGTCACGGGTTAAAACGCCCTTAAACATCGGATCGTTATTGAGCAAGGTACGTAATTTACGCGCAATGGCGATGGTGACATTTTTCTCCCGCGTACCACCAGGGCCGATAGCGCCAGGGTCCTGACCGCCGTGTCCAGCATCAATAGCGATGACAATTTTATCGCCAGTGTTAGCCGTCGCGCGCGCTGCCGGACGCGTTACCGTATTGCTGCTGATAACACCCGTGGTACGGTTGCTTTCTGTTTTAAACGGATTGCGCGCCGGTTCGCTGACACGCGGGGCAACCACTGGCGGAGCCTCAACGCGTTTAGCAACCACAGGCGGTGGAGGGGGCGGTGGCGGCGCATCGGCATTAATCGTAAAGACAACGGTGTAATTGCTGCCATTCTGCCGCTTCACCGCTTCGGTTTTACCGTTTTCGGTAAGATCGACCACCAGCCGCAACGTTTGTGCATCTTTAGGCGTTCCAGAGCGAATCGCCTTCACCAGATTATTACCGCTGAACAACAACGGCAGCCCCTGAATCACGCCCGTTTGTTTGATATCGAGCGCCACGGTGCGTTTGCTTTGATGGCTAAACGCATAATCAGGATCGCCATTAAAACTTAACGTTATCCGCGCCTGTTGATTACCGTTAGAAACCTGAATATCAGAGAGCGTCGCGGCGCCAGCCTGCGCGCACAGCAGCACCAACGCCGCCACCAACCAATTTCTGATGCGATACATCATCCCGCCACCTTTTAAAGGTTAACCGGCTAAACGCGCCAGCAACAATTCACCCGCAGAGGAAACCGCACTCACGCGCGCCTCACGGCCTTGTGCCTGATAATCAATGTGTATTTCGACATCCGGGTCAGGAAGAACACCTGTACCTTGTTGTGGCCACTCCACCAGGCAGATGGCATCGTTGGCAAAATAGTCGCGGATCCCCATAAACTCCAACTCCTCGGGATCGGCAAGGCGGTACAAATCAAAGTGATAAACCATTAAATTGTCGAGCGTATAGGGTTCGACCAGCGTATAAGTGGGGCTTTTGACATTACCCTGATGACCCAGAGCTTGTAAAAAGCCCCGGCTGAAGGTGGTTTTACCTGCGCCTAAATCGCCATACAGATAGATTACGGTTGCGCCATCGCAGGCTTTCGCTACCCGCTCGCCCAGGTCTAATGTTGCCTGCTCATCAGGGAGCGGAATTACTCGATTCATCATGGTTTTTATCAGTCACTTCCGGGTTAACAATACGCTGTAGCGTGGAAAAGAGATCGGTTGCCAGCATCCCGCGCGTACCAAAACGCGCTGCCAGTACGTCAGCTGCCGCACCGTGTGCGACACAGCCCGCGCACGCTGCATCATACGGCGATAATTTTTGCCCAAGCAATGCGCCAATAATACCAGAGAGCACATCGCCCATGCCGCCGCTCGCCATGCCTGCATTTCCGGCGTCAATAATACCTAAAGCGTCAGGATGTGCGGCGACCACGGTTCCGGCACCTTTCAGCACCGCTACGCCGCCATAACGTTGTACCAGACGTTGTGCGTAATGTAAGCGGTCACTTTCAATTTCAGCGACGGAACAGCCTAACAACCGCGCAGCCTCGCCAGGATGCGGCGTGATCACGCGATTGTGACGCTTATCGGGATTGATTGCCAGCAGGTTCAATGCATCGGCATCCCACAACATCGGTTTACGAAAATTCTCAACTTTTTGCAGGGCTTTTTTTCCCCATTCTTGCTGGCCCAAACCTGGGCCAATCACCACCACATCGGCCCATTCCAGGCTGTCTGTAAGAGAGTCCATAGTCAGTTCATGCACCATCAATTCCGGTCGTGCGGTCAGCAGCGGCGCAATGTTTTCACTGCGGGTCAGCACTCTGACCAAACCAGCGCCAGCACGCAGCGCCGCTTCTCCTGTCATACGAATAGCTCCTGCCGTGCCGTGATCGCCACCGATAATCACCAGCCGCCCGTGATCACCTTTATGCGAAGTCGGGCGACGCGGTTTCAGCCAGTGAGAAAGTTGTTCAGCAGAAAACCGTTGAATTTTCGTCTCCTGACCTGCCAGCCAGCTATCCAGCCCCAGAGAGTCAAAATGCAGTTGTCCGGTAACATCCCGCGCTTTCCCGGTGAGCAAGCCAGGTTTCAGCGCAATAAAGGTGATGGTGTGATCGGCGTTGATCACCGCACCTGGCGTGGCGCCGGTTTCCGCCAACAGGCCGGAAGGGATATCAACCGCCACAATCGGCGCGGGATGGGTATTAGCATGGTCGATTAATTGGCTAATAGATTCACGAGGCGCTTGCTGCAATCCAGTGCCGAGCAGCGCATCGACGATCAGATCCACCGACTCGGGCCAGACAATATTCGTCGCATGGATTTCGCCTCCCGCGTTTAACCATGCCTCGCGTGCCAGCGCGGCCTCTTCCGGCAACGGTTTGTCACTTTCCTGGGCCAGCAGCGTGACATCAATGCCGACCGCTTTTGCCAGCCGCGCGACCACGTAACCATCACCGCCGTTATTGCCGTGACCGCACAGCACCAGCCAGTGGCGGGCGTCAGGATAAGCAGCACGACACACCTGAAATGCGGCTTCGCCAGCGCGAAGCATCAGCTCATAGAGCGTTAGCCCCAGCGCATCTGCCGCCTCACGTTCGCCGCGGCGGATATCGTCGGCGTGCCAGACGGTGTGTGGTATACTTACGGGGTTTTTCTTCATTGTATGGTCCGTCATGTCAGAGCCCCTCGATCTCAATCAGTTAGCGCAAAAAATTAAACAGTGGGGGCTGGAACTGGGCTTTCAGCAGGTGGGTATTACCGATACCGATCTCAGCGAGTCCGAGCCCAAACTGCAAGCATGGCTGGACAAACAGTACCACGGCGAAATGGACTGGATGGCGCGTCACGGTATGCTGCGCGCCCGCCCCCACGAGTTATTGCCCGGTACGCTGCGCGTGATCAGCGTGCGGATGAATTATCTTCCTGCCAACGCCGCATTTGCCAGCACGCTGAAAAATCCCAAACTCGGCTATGTTAGCCGTTATGCGCTGGGCCGTGACTATCACAAGCTTCTGCGCAACCGACTCAAAAAGCTGGGCGAGATGATTCAGCAACATTGTGTTTCGCTGAATTTTAGACCGTTTGTCGATTCTGCGCCTATTCTCGAGCGCCCGTTAGCTGAAAAAGCTGGACTTGGCTGGACAGGTAAGCACTCACTTATCCTCAATCGCGAGGCCGGTTCGTTCTTCTTTTTAGGTGAATTGCTGGTCGATATTCCTCTGCCCGTGGATCAACCGGTCGAGGAAGGATGCGGTAAATGCGTGGCCTGTATGACGATTTGCCCGACCGGCGCCATCGTCGAGCCATATACCGTCGATGCTCGCCGTTGTATTTCTTATCTGACGATTGAGCTGGAAGGGGCTATCCCGGAAGAGTTGCGACCGTTAATGGGAAACCGTATTTACGGCTGTGATGACTGTCAGCTTATCTGCCCGTGGAATCGCTATTCACAACTGACAACTGAAGACGATTTCAGCCCGCGCAAACCACTACACGCACCGGAACTCATTGAGCTTTTTGCATGGAGCGAAGAGAAATTCTTAAAAGTCACGGAAGGATCGGCGATTCGCCGTATAGGTCACCTGCGTTGGCTGCGTAATATCGCCGTAGCATTAGGCAATGCGCCCTGGGATGAAGCGATTCTGACGGCGCTGGAAAGTCGTAAAGGTGAGCACCCACTTCTTGATGAGCATATAGCGTGGGCGATTGCGCAGCAAATTGAGAGACGAAATGCGTGCGTGGTCGAAGTGCAATTACCAAAAAAACAGCGTCTGGTTCGTGTAATTGAAAAGGGACTACCACGTGACGCCTGATTCATCCACAGCTTGTGAATAAAAATAAAAACGCATTGCAATTCAAGACGAATATCATCGTCAAGTGATCGATACGACAAAATGCAATCTTAATTTTCAACTTATATATCAACAAGTTAAAAAATTACTATTCACCGTGCGAAGTTTTTCTGAAATTAAGATTACAGCCCGGACCTGTGGATAACTCTGTTTACAAGAGTTTGTCAGAGGCAACAAAAACCAGCAATAACGCATCGCGTCGCTGTGGATATTTTATTGGGGGAAGAATTTGGAGCGGGAAACGAGACT
>NZ_VATN01000003.1:0-36054 GCF_005781105.1 Escherichia sp. E2586 | reverse complement strand
GCTTTAAACATACCTGATAACGTTTAAGCGGTAACGGTGTCCCGAAACGAACCCGTTTCGGGACAATTTCCGAAGTCTGTTCACTGGCATTAGCAACGGAAAAAATTGTTCTGAAAGCACTTCAGAGCAAAACAGGTGCGGTTCCACAGGACAACCGTTTTAGGGGGATAATATGGCTACATCCGTACAGACAGGTAAAGCTAAGCAGCTAACATTACTCGGGTTCTTCGCCATCACGGCGTCGATGGTAATGGCTGTTTATGAATACCCTACCTTCGCAACATCTGGCTTTTCATTGGTCTTCTTCCTGCTCTTAGGCGGGATTTTATGGTTTATTCCCGTTGGTCTTTGTGCTGCGGAAATGGCTACCGTGGACGGCTGGGAAGAAGGTGGTGTGTTCGCCTGGGTATCAAATACCCTGGGGCCGAAATGGGGATTCGCTGCAATCTCATTTGGCTATCTGCAAATCGCTATTGGCTTTATTCCAATGCTCTATTTCGTGTTAGGGGCGCTGTCCTACATTCTGAAATGGCCAGCACTGAATGAAGAGCCGGTAACGAAAACTATCGCGGCGCTGATTATTCTTTGGGCGCTGGCATTAACTCAGTTTGGCGGTACTAAATATACTGCGCGAATTGCGAAAGTGGGTTTCTTCGCGGGTATTCTACTGCCTGCATTTATTTTGATTGCATTAGCAGCGATTTATCTGCACTCCGGAGCACCGGTTGCTATCGAAATGGATGCCAAAACCTTCTTCCCTGATTTCTCGAAAGTTGGCACTTTGGTTGTGTTTGTTGCCTTCATTTTGAGTTATATGGGGGTAGAAGCTTCCGCGACCCACGTTAATGAAATGAGCAACCCCGGGCGCGACTATCCGCTGGCAATGTTACTGCTGATGGTAGCAGCGATTTGCTTAAGTTCAGTAGGCGGTTTGTCCATTGCGATGGTGATTCCGGGTAATGAAATCAACCTGTCCGCAGGTGTAATGCAAACATTCACCGTGCTGATGTCTCATGTGGCACCGGAAATTGAGTGGACGGTTCGCGTTATCTCTGCTCTGCTGCTGCTGGGTGTTCTGGCGGAAATCGCCTCATGGATTGTTGGCCCTTCTCGTGGGATGTATGTCACCGCGCAGAAAAATCTACTGCCCGCCGCGTTCGCTAAAATGAACAAAAATGGTGTGCCGGTAACTCTGGTAATTTCCCAGCTGGTGATTACCTCTATCGCGTTGATCATCCTCACCAACACCGGTGGTGGTAACAACATGTCCTTCCTGATCGCACTGGCGCTGACGGTGGTGATTTATCTGTGTGCTTATTTCATGCTGTTTATTGGCTACATTGTGTTGGTTCTTAAACATCCTGACTTAAAACGCACATTTAATATCCCTGGTGGTAAAGGGGTGAAACTGGTCGTGGCTATTGTCGGTCTGCTGACTTCAATTATGGCGTTTATTGTTTCCTTCCTGCCGCCGGATAACATCCAGGGTGACTCTACCGATATGTATGTCGAATTACTGGTCGTTAGTTTCCTGGTGGTACTTGCCCTGCCCTTTATTCTCTATGCCATTCATGACCGTAAAGGCAAAGCGAATACAGGTGTTACACTGGAGCCAATTAACAGCCAGAACGCGCCGAAAGGTCACTTCTTCCTGCATCCACGTGCTCGTTCACCGCACTATATTGTGATGAACGATAAGAAACACTAACCGTGTCAGAGTGGTAATAACACAAGGGAGCGAAAATTAATCGCTCCCTTTTGCGTACTTATTGCCGTATTGACTTGCCCCAGATAAGTACGAGAATAAGCGCACATCTGTTTACCGGAAATAAGCATATATGGATATCTGCTCCCGAACTGTGAAATCCGCGATTAAAAGGCCAGCGGCACTGGTTGCACTGGCTCTTTTACTGTGTAGTTGTAAAAGCACGCCTCCAGATTCAATGACGACACCACCAGCAGGCTCAAAACCACCAGCGACCGTACAACAATCATCGCAACCTATGCGCGGTATCTGGTTGGCCACGGTGTCCCGCCTCGACTGGCCCCCCGTCTCCTCGGTTAACATCAGCAACCCCACCAGCCGGGTTCGCGTGCAACAGCAGGCGATGATCGACAAACTGGAAAACTTGCAACGACTGGGAATTAACACGGTCTTTTTCCAGGTGAAGCCCGACGGCACTGCCCTTTGGCCGTCGAAGATTTTGCCATGGTCCGATCTAATGACCGGCAAAATTGGTGAATATCCTGGTTACGATCCGCTGCAATTTATTCTCGACGAAGCCCATAAGCGTGGGATGAAAGTACATGCCTGGTTTAATCCCTACCGCGTGTCGGTTAATACGAAGCCCGGAACTATCAGGGAACTGAATAGCACCCTGTCTCAACAACCGGCCAGTGTCTATGTTCAACATCGCGACTGGATCAGGACGTCAGGTGACCGTTTTGTTCTCGACCCAGGGATCCCTGAAGTTCAGGACTGGATCACATCGATAGTTGCTGAAGTGGTTTCTCGTTATCCGGTAGATGGCGTGCAGTTTGACGACTATTTTTATACTGAATCGCCGGATTCACGGCTTAACGATAACGAGACATACCGCAAATACGGTGGTGCATTTGCGTCAAAAGCTGACTGGCGGCGCAACAATACCCAGCAGTTAATTGCTAAGGTGTCGCACACCATTAAAAGCATTAAGCCGGAAGTCGAATTTGGTGTAAGCCCTGCGGGCGTCTGGCGCAATCGCTCACACGATCCGCTCGGTTCTGATACGCGCGGGGCCGCAGCTTATGATGAATCCTACGCAGACACTCGTCGTTGGGTCGAACAAGGCTTACTGGATTATATAGCCCCGCAAATTTACTGGCCGTTCTCGCGTAGCGCCGCGCGTTATGACGTGCTGGCAAAATGGTGGGCAGATGTCGTCAAACCAACCAAAACCCGTCTTTATATTGGTATCGCCTTCTATAAAGTCGGCGAACCTTCAAAGATAGAGCCAGACTGGATGGTTAACGGCGGCGTGCCAGAACTGAAAAAGCAGCTCGATCTTAACGACGCCGTGCCAGAAATTAGCGGCACGATTTTGTTCCGCGAAGACTATCTGAACAAACCGCAAACTCAACAGGCAGTTAGCTATCTGCAAAGCCGCTGGGGAAGCTAAACGCCCTTTCTTACTTTGTGACACTGCCGGTGCTTTAAACACCGGCTTGTCATCAACAAAACACACTCAACTAATAATCAAATCAGCTTAAGTCGAATTGTTATAATTCCCCTGATAAAAACGTATGAATATGAAAAACCATACGATATTAACCATCACCGAAAAATAATTACGATAGGCTATACTCTTCAGAAGACCAGTAGCGTAGATTAAAACTGTCATAAGTCACTTATTTCGTTTCAGTATATCTTCATATTTCAGGAGAATATGGTGCCATAAACCTGTCCAAACGAGTTGCGTTTCGTTTTTCAATTCCGTCTGCCTTTCCAGCCGTATAAGGGTATGAATTATGGAGATGTATTTTAAAAGAATGAAAGATGAGTGGACCGGATTAGTTGCCCAGGTCGACCCCCTCATTCGTAACAAAGCGGCAGAAATTGCCGTAACGCATGCTCATTACTTAAGTGTTGAGTTTTATCGAATTGTACGCACTGACCCGCATGCCGAAGAGTTTTTGAGTAACGAACAGGTCGAAAGGCAACTTAAAAGTGCGATGGAAACGTGGATTATCAATGTGCTCTCTGCGCAAACGGACGATGTTGAAAGACTTATACAAATCCAACATACCGTAGCCGAAGTCCATGCTCGTATTGGCATTCCGGTAGAAATTGTCGAGATGGGTTTTCGCGTGCTGAAAAAAATCCTCTACCCGGTAATATTTTCCTCTGATTATTCACCTTCTGAAAAACTT
Organism: Escherichia sp. E2586; assembly: GCF_005781105.1. Taxonomy (NCBI): domain Bacteria; kingdom Pseudomonadati; phylum Pseudomonadota; class Gammaproteobacteria; order Enterobacterales; family Enterobacteriaceae; genus Escherichia; species Escherichia sp. E2586. The sequence continues at coordinate 32,145 of NZ_VATN01000003.1, read as the reverse complement.
CAGGTTTATCACTTTTCGATTAACAGTATCGACATAGCCATGGAAGTGATGACCAGAGCATTTACCTTTAGCGACAGTAGCGCGGCTAAAGAAGACGAGAACTATCGTATCTTCTCATTACTGGAAAACGCCGAAGAAGAAAAAGAACGACAAATAGCCTCATTACTTTCATGGGAAATAGATATTATTTATAAAGTCCTGTTGGATTCTGATTTAGGCAGCAGCTTACCGTTAAGCCAGGCTGATTTTGGCCTGTGGTTTAACCATAAAGGTCGCCATTATTTTAGTGGCATTGCTGAAGTTGGTCATATCTCTCGTCTTATTCAGGATTTCGACGGGATTTTTCATCAGGCAATGCTCAATGCCAAAAATTTGAGTAACAAAAGTCTGCGCGTGAAGTTTTTATTACAGATACGAAATACTGTATCGCAAATTATCACCTTACTGCGTGAACTCTTTGAAGAAGTCTCGCGTCATGAAGTAGGTATGGATGTACTGACGAAATTACTTAACCGCCGTTTCTTGCCGACTATCTTCAAACGTGAAATTGCCCATGCCAATCGGGCCGGTACACCATTGTCTGTTCTGATCATCGATGTAGATAAATTCAAAGAGATCAACGATACATGGGGACATAACACAGGCGATGAGATTTTACGTAAAGTCTCACAGGCGTTTTACGACAACGTACGTAGCAGTGACTATGTTTTTCGCTACGGTGGCGATGAATTTATCATAGTGCTGACTGAAGCTTCAGAAAATGACACTTTGCGTACCGCAGAGCGGATCCGCAGCCGGGTGGAAAAAACCAAACTGAAAGCCGCAAACGGCGAAGACATCACCCTTTCTTTGTCCATTGGCGCTGCCATGTTTAATGGGCATCCTGATTATGAACGTTTAATTCAAATAGCCGATGAAGCTCTGTATATCGCGAAAAGACGAGGTAGAAACCGTGTTGAACTCTGGAAAGCCAGTCTTTAGATGCTCCCGGATGCAGAGGTAATCATGAAGCTAACCGATGCAGAAAATGCCGCCGACGGCATTTTTTTTCCCGCCCTTGAGCAAAATATGATGGGCGCGGTGTTAATTAACGAAAATGACGAAGTAATGTTTTTTAATCCTGCGGCGGAGAAGCTCTGGGGGTATAAACGCGAAGAGGTGATAGGCAATAACATTGATATGCTGATTCCCCATAATTTGCGCCCTGCGCATCCAGAATATATTCGCCATAACCGTGAAGGCGGTAAAGCGCGGGTCGAAGGTATGAGCCGGGAATTGCAGCTGGAGAAAAAAGACGGCAGTAAAATCTGGACCCGTTTCGCGCTATCCAAAGTCACTGCTGAAGGGAAAATTTATTACCTGGCGCTGGTACGTGATGCCAGCGTAGAAATGGCACAGAAAGAACAGACCCGGCAGTTAATTATTGCCGTTGACCATCTCGACCGCCCGGTCATTGTGCTGGACCCGGAACGCCATATCGTGCAGTGCAATCGCGCGTTTACTGAAATGTTTGGTTACTGCATCAGCGAAGCCAGCGGTATGCAGCCCGATACTTTGCTTAACATCCCTGAATACCCGGCAGATAATCGTATTCGCTTACAGCAACTGCTATGGAAAACAGCGCGTGATCAGGATGAATTTCTGTTGTTAACGCGCACGGGGGAAAAAATCTGGATCAAAGCTTCTATTAGCCCAGTTTATGATGTGCTGGCTAATCTGCAAAACCTGGTGATGACCTTCTCCGATATCACCGAAGAACGACAAATTCGTGAGCTTGAAGGCAATATTCTCGCCGCGATGTGTAGCAGCCCGCCATTTCATGAAATGGGCGAAATCATCTGCCGGAATATTGAATCCATTCTTCATGAATCCCATGTCTCGTTGTATGCATTGCGTAATGGTATGCCGGTGCATTGGGCGTCATCCTCTCATGGGACGGAAGTAAAGAATGCGCAAAGTTGGTCAGTCACCATTCGCCAGCGCGATGGCGCGCCTGCCGGGATTCTGAAAATCAAAACAGCGTCCGGGGCGGTAACCAGCGCGTTTATCGAACGAGTGGCGGATATCAGCCAGCATATGGCCGCCCTGGCGCTGGAACAGGAAAAAAGTCGCCAGCATATCGAGCAGCTCATTCAGTTTGATCCGATGACCGGTTTGCCAAACCGCAATAACCTGCACAATTATCTCGATGGCCTGGTAGAAAATGCCGTCTCTCCGGTGGTGTATCTTATTGGCATTGACCATATTCAGGATGTCATCGACAGTCTGGGCTATGCGTGGGCCGATCAGGCATTGCTGGAAGTGGTCAATCGCTTTCGCGAAAAGGTCAAACCTGACCAGTATCTCTGTCGTATTGAAGGTACACAGTTTGTCCTCATCAGCCCGGAAAACGACGTCAGTATCATTACCCAAATAGCTGATGAACTTCGTAACGTCGTCAATAAACCGGTCATGATTGACGATAAACCATTCCCGCTAACTTTAAGCATTGGTATCAGTTACGACATTGGTAAAAACCGGGACTACCTGCTTTCGACTGCCCACAATGCGATGGATTTTATTCGCAAAAACGGCGGTAACGGCTGGCAATTCTTTAGCCCGATAATGAACGAAATGGTGAAAGAGCGTCTGATTCTCGGTGCGGCGCTGAAAGAAGCTATCAGCAACAACAAACTAAAACTGGTTTATCAGCCGCAGATCTTTGCGGAAACCGGTGAGCTGTATGGTATCGAAGCCCTCGCTCGCTGGTATGACCCACAGCATGGTCATGTTCCTCCTTCACGATTTATCCCCCTTGCTGAAGAGATTGGTGAAATCGAAAACATTGGTCGCTGGGTTATTGCTGAAGCCTGCCGCCAGCTAGCAGAATGGCGTAGCCAGAATATTCATATCCCGGCTTTATCCGTTAACTTGTCTGCGCTGCACTTTCGCAGCAATCAGCTACCCAATCAGGTGTCTGATGCAATGCAAGCCTGGGGTATTGACGGCCACCAGCTGACGGTGGAAATCACGGAAAGCATGATGATGGAACACGATACCGAAATCTTTAAGCGCATACAGATCCTGCGCGATATGGGCGTAGGTTTATCTGTCGATGATTTCGGCACTGGCTTTTCTGGTTTATCCCGTTTAGTCAGTCTTCCGGTAACGGAAATCAAAATTGACAAAAGCTTTGTCGATCGTTGCCTGACCGAAAAACGCATCCGTGCCTTACTTGAAGCCATTACCAGCATTGGGCAAAGCCTCAATTTAACCGTCGTGGCGGAAGGCGTCGAAACCAAAGAACAATTTGAGATGCTACGCAAGATCCACTGTCGCGTTATTCAGGGATATTTCTTTTCCCGCCCCCTGCCCGCCGAAGAAATTCCAGGCTGGATGAGCAGCGTGTTACCGCTGAAAATCTGACAATTTTCTCTCGCCCGCACTCGCGGGGTTTAATTTGACGTGACACTGTCACTTAAATACTGTGATTTCCGCTACGATTCCTGGAGATTCCTCCTTTAAGTCCCCCTCTTGCACCAAAACTACACTACGCTGCACAAATGTTGATCAAAAGTTAAAAAATATAACTTTAAGCCAGCATTATGGCGCTTATCCCGGCATGGCATGAGATCTGCATAAGCGGAAAGCGCAGCAATTTTTGTCTTATACAGGAACCGTTTATGTCGGATACCACCGAGCTGGTTGATTTAGCCGTTATCTTCCCTGAGCTGGAGATCGATTTGAAATACGCCTGTAGCGATAACATCACAGGCAAGCCGATTTATCAGCAAGCGCGTTGCCTGTTACACAAGGATGCGATTACCGCGCTGGCGAAAAGCATCAGTATCGCCCAACTGTCAGGCTTACAACTGGTGATTTACGACGCGTATCGCCCACAACAAGCACAGGCAATGTTGTGGCAAGCCTGCCCTGACCCGCAATATGTCGTTGATGTGGCCGTAGGCTCCAATCACAGCCGTGGCACGGCAATTGACCTGACGCTTCGTGATGAGCATGGTTTCATTCTGGATATGGGGGCCGGATTCGATGAAATGCACGAGCGCTCCCATGCCTGGCACCCTTCCGTACCGCCCGCAGCCCAGCGTAATCGCCTGTTGCTGAATGCGATTATGACTGGCGGTGGCTTTATTGGTATCTCCAGCGAATGGTGGCACTTCGAATTACCGCAGGCTGCAAGTTACCCGCTGCTCGCTGACCAGTTCGCCTGTTTTGCATCTCCTACTACACAGCACGCTAGTTAATCAGGAAACTGTCATGAAAAGATCGATATCATTTCGCCCTACACTGATCGCAATCGTCCTTGCCGCCACACTGCCGGTTGCTCACGCCGCCGTACCAAAAGATATGCTGGTGATTGGTAAGGCCGCCGACCCACAAACCCTCGACCCGGCGGTGACGATTGATAATAACGACTGGACCGTAACCTACCCATCTTATCAGCGACTGATACAGTACAAAACGGACGGTGATAAAGGCTCAACCGACGTTGAAGGCGATCTGGCAAGTAGCTGGAAAGCGTCTGATAATCAAAAAGAGTGGACGTTCACCCTGAAGGACAACGCTAAATTTGCCGATGGCACGCCGGTCACTGCCGAAGCTGTAAAACTCTCTTTTGAGCGGTTGCTGAAAATCGGCCAGGGGCCAGCGGAAGCATTTCCCAAAGATTTAAAAATTGACGCTCCTGACGAACATACGGTGAAGTTTACCCTTAGCCAACCATTCGCACCGTTCCTGTACACCCTGGCGAATGACGGTGCATCCATTATCAATCCGGCGGTCTTAAAGGAACACGCTGCGGATCATGCCCGCGGTTTCCTCGCGCAAAACACCGCCGGTTCCGGACCGTTTATGCTGAAAAGCTGGCAAAAAGGTCAGCAATTAGTTCTGGTGCCAAATCCGCATTACCCCGGCAATAAACCGAACTTCAAACGGGTATCGGTAAAAATTATTGGTGAAAGTGCCTCCCGTCGCCTGCAGCTCTCCCGTGGCGACATTGACATTGCCGATGCGCTGCCCGTGGATCAACTCAACGCACTGAAGCAGGAAAATAAAGTCAACGTGGCGGAATATCCGTCACTGCGCGTCACCTATCTGTATCTGAATAACAGCAAAGCGCCACTTAACCAGGCGGATCTGCGTCGGGCCATTTCCTGGTCTACCGATTATCAGGGCATGGTTAACGGCATTCTTAGTGGTAACGGGAAACAAATGCGCGGCCCGATTCCCGAAGGCATGTGGGGATACGATGCGACGGCAATGCAATACAACCATGACGAAACGAAAGCCAAAGCCGAATGGGATAAAGTAGCGAGCAAACCCACCAGCCTGACGTTTCTCTATTCCGATAACGACCCGAACTGGGAACCGATCGCCCTGGCGACACAATCCAGTCTCAACAAGCTGGGCATCAATGTGAAGCTGGAAAAACTGGCAAACGCCACCATGCGCGACAGAGTGGGTAAAGGTGATTACGACATTGCGATTGGCAACTGGAGTCCGGATTTTGCCGACCCGTATATGTTTATGAATTACTGGTTTGAGTCAGACAAAAAAGGTCTGCCGGGTAACCGCTCGTTCTATGAAAACAGCGAGGTCGATAAGTTACTGCGCAATGCACTCGCGACCACCGACCAGATGCAGCGTACCCGGGACTACCAGCAGGCACAGAAAATCGTCATTGATGACGCTGCTTATGTGTATCTGTTCCAGAAAAACTACCAACTGGCGATGAACAAAGAAGTGAAAGGCTTCGTGTTTAATCCCATGCTGGAACAGGTCTTCAATATCAATACCATGAGTAAATAACGTGACCTTCTGGAGTATTTTACGCCAACGCTGCTGGGGGCTGGTGCTCGTGGTGGCGGGCGTCTGCGTGATTACGTTTATTATCTCGCACCTGATCCCCGGCGATCCGGCGCGGTTGCTGGCAGGCGACCGGGCCAGCGATGCTATCGTGGAAAATATTCGCCAACAACTGGGGCTCGACCAGCCGCTATACGTGCAGTTTTACCACTACGTCAGCGATCTGTTTCATGGTGACCTGGGAACATCCATTCGTACCGGGCGTCCGGTGCTTGAAGAGTTGCGCATATTTTTCCCGGCGACGCTGGAACTGGCAGTTTGCGCCCTGCTGCTGGCACTCCTGATTGGCATCCCGCTGGGCATACTCTCTGCCGTCTGGCGAAATCGCTGGTTGGATCATCTGGTGCGACTAATGGCAATTACCGGAATCTCCACACCTGCGTTCTGGCTTGGGCTGGGCGTCATTGTGCTGTTTTATGGTCATCTGCAAATTCTTCCAGGTGGCGGAAGGCTTGATGACTGGCTGGATCCGCCAACACATGTAACCGGCTTTTATCTGCTCGATGCGCTGCTTGAAGGAAACGGTGAAGTCTTCTTCAATGCGCTGCAACATCTCATCTTACCGGCGTTAACCCTGGCGTTCGTTCACCTGGGAATTGTCGCCCGACAAATTCGCTCGGCGATGCTGGAACAATTGAGTGAAGACTACATTCGTACCGCCCGGGCCAGCGGCTTGCCCGGCTGGTATATCGTTTTATGTTATGCGCTACCCAATGCGTTGATCCCCTCGATTACCGTTTTGGGGCTGGCGCTGGGTGATTTGCTGTATGGCGCCGTGCTCACCGAAACCGTTTTTGCCTGGCCCGGAATGGGCGCCTGGGTAGTGACATCAATACAGGCGCTCGACTTCCCGGCTGTGATGGGCTTTGCGGTCGTGGTTTCGTTTGCTTATGTGCTGGTGAACCTGGTGGTGGATTTGCTCTATTTGTGGATTGATCCGCGTATCGGACGCGGAGGTGATGAATGATGCTAAGCGAGGAAACACCCGTAGTACGTCCGCAAAAACGAACGAGATTTAACCTTGCAAAACTGTTATGGATGCTGAAAGGCAGTCCGCTTACCGTGACCGGCGCAGTCATCATTGTATTAGTGTTACTGATGATGGTTTTATCACCATGGCTGGCGACGCATGATCCCAACGCCATTGATTTAACTACCCGCCTTTTGCCGCCTTCTGCGGCGCACTGGTTTGGCACCGATGAAGTGGGACGCGATCTGTTTAGCCGCGTACTGGTCGGTAGCCAGCAATCTGTTCTCGCCGGATTAGTGGTGGTCGCTATTGCTGGCATTATTGGTTCGCTGCTCGGCTGTCTTTCAGGCGTGCTGGGCGGGCGCGCAGACGCCATCATCATGCGCATTATGGACATTATGCTGTCGATTCCTTCGCTGGTACTGACGATGGCGCTGGCTGCCGCTCTCGGGCCGAGTTTGTTTAACGCCATGCTGGCGATTGCTATTGTGCGTATCCCGTTTTATGTACGCCTGGCGCGGGGGCAAACATTAGTTGTCCGCCAGTACACTTACGTTCAGGCGGCGAAAACCTTTGGCGCGTCACGCTGGCATCTGATCAACTGGCATATTTTACGTAACTCCCTGCCGCCGCTGATTGTGCAGGCATCGCTGGATATTGGTAGCGCGATTTTAATGGCCGCCACGTTGGGATTTATTGGTCTGGGTGCTCAACAACCGAGTGCTGAATGGGGCGCGATGGTGGCGAATGGTCGCAACTATGTACTCGATCAGTGGTGGTATTGTGCATTTCCGGGGGCAGCGATTTTGATTACTGCCGTCGGGTTTAATCTCTTTGGCGATGGTATTCGCGATCTGCTTGACCCGAAAGCAGGAGGAAAGCAGTCATGACCCAACCCGTTCTGGATATTCAACAACTGCATCTGAGTTTCCCCGGTTTTAACGGCGACGTTCACGCGCTCAACAATGTGTCATTGCAAATCAACCGCGGGGAGATTGTCGGTCTGGTGGGAGAATCCGGCTCAGGTAAATCAGTCACCGCAATGTTGATTATGCGACTACTGCCGGTAGGCAGTTATCGCGTGCATCAAGGCCAGATTTTACTGCTGGGAGAAGATGTTCTTAACGCTGGGGAAAAACAGCTTCGTCAGTGGCGTGGTTCTCGGGTAGCGATGATTTTTCAGGAACCGATGACCGCCCTCAATCCGACACGTCGAATAGGTCTTCAGATGATGGACGTGATCCGTCATCATCAACCATTAAGTCGTCGGGAAGCCAGAACTAAAGCGATTGCTTTGCTAGAAGAGATGCAAATCCCGGATGCGGCAGAAGTGATGTCGCGCTATCCGTTTGAACTTTCAGGTGGTATGCGCCAGCGGGTAATGATTGCGCTGGCATTCTCCTGCGAGCCGCAATTGATTATTGCCGACGAACCGACCACGGCGCTGGACGTCACTGTACAGTTGCAGGTATTGCGCCTGCTTAAACATAAAGCCCGCGCCAGCGGAACTGCGGTGCTGTTCATTAGCCATGATATGGCCGTGGTGTCGCAACTGTGCGATAGCGTCTATGTGATGTATGCCGGAAGCGTAATTGAAAGCGGCGTGACGGCAGACGTTATCCATTTTCCCCGGCATCCGTACGCCATTGGTTTGCTGCAATGCGCACCGGAACATGGAATACCGCGTCAGCCCTTACCCGCCATCCCAGGGACGGTGCCAAATCTCACCCGTTTGCCTGACGGCTGTGCTTTCCGCGATCGTTGCTATGCGGCAGGTGCACAGTGCGAAAACGTCCCGGCGCTGACAGCGTGTGGTGACAACAACCACCGCTGCGCCTGTTGGTATCCGCAGCAGGAGGTCATCAGTGTCTGACACGTTATTAACGTTACGCGACGTCCATATCGATTTCCCTGCCCGCAAAAACTGGCTTGGCAGAACTACCGAGTTTGTTCATGCCATTAATGGCATAGACTTGCAGATCCGCCGTGGTGAAACCTTAGGGATCGTCGGAGAATCCGGCTGTGGCAAAAGTACCCTTGCGCAGTTGCTGATGGGTATGCTGCAACCGAGCCACGGGCAGTGCACTCGTTCAGGATCACAGCGCAAAATGCAGATGGTATTTCAGGACCCGCTCTCTTCTCTCAATCCTCGCTTACCGGTGTGGCGCATCATCACGGAACCGGTATGGATTGCAAACCGCGGTAGTGAGCTACAGCGGCGGGCGCTGGCAGAGGAACTGGCTGTACAGGTGGGGATTCGACCGGAGTATCTCGACCGCCTGCCTCATGCGTTCTCCGGCGGGCAGCGACAACGCATCGCCATTGCCAGAGCACTCTCTTCGCAACCGGATGTGATGGTGCTTGATGAACCCACCTCGGCGCTGGATATCTCCGTGCAGGCGCAGATCCTCAATTTGCTGGTAGCGCTACAGGAAAATCGCGGGCTGACCTATGTGCTGATTTCACACAATGTCTCAGTGATTCGTCATATGAGCGATCGGGTGGCGGTGATGTATCTCGGGCAGATTGTGGAACTGGGCGACGCTCAGCAGGTGCTCTCTACTCCGGCACATCCGTACACCCGATTATTGCTGGATTCCCTCCCCGCCATTGATAAGCCGCTGGAGGAAGAATGGGCATTGCGTAAAACAGAACTACCAGGAAACCGCACGCTGCCACAGGGCTGTTTTTTCCGCGAACGCTGCCCTCTGGCAACCAGTGGATGTGAAGTCCAGCAATCATTAACGACGCGGGCTGACGGACGTGAGATCAGGTGCTGGCGGGCGCTGTAGAGATGCTAACAACGCATCAGGCAATCACGCGCCTGACGCGTCATCCGGCAACGCTTTACGATTTCAACTGATAATCCAGCGTAATTTCCGCTTTCAGTACCTGAGAAACCGGGCATCCTGCTTTTGCTTTCTGGATAATGCCGTCAAAAGTGGACGCATCAATACCCGGCACGGCAACTTCGCTCTTCAGTGCGATTTTGGTTATCGCAAAACCAGCATCCACTTTATCCAGCGACACATCGGCGGTGGTATCAATCGATGTTGGCGTGAATCCCGCTTCCCCCAGCATTAATGAAAGCGCCATTGAGAAACATGCGGCATGCGCTGCGCCAATCAGTTCTTCAGGGTTAGTTCCTTTTTCGCCTTCAAAACGCGTGTTAAACCCATACGGCTGTTGGTTCAGCACGCCGCTCTCGGTGGATACTGTCCCCTTCCCGCGTTTAATATCGCCTTCCCAGTGTGCCTGACCTTTCTTATGGATTGTCATTCTTGCTCTCCTGTGGGCTTAAAAAGGAAATTATAGACTACGTGAGAATCAGCACGAGGATAAGCAGGATATTCCGAATAAAATCAGGCGAAAATATTTCTCCTGCACTTAAATTAAACGCCCACGATAGATAACCGGAAATATATAACTCAAGAGATATTACCTCAATATAAATCAACTCATTACAATAACAATCACCATCAATATCATGCAGTTAAAATATAAAAATCATCAACCAGGACTAATCTTAACAACGAAGCGGCAAATATTTGCCATGCTGAATGTGCTTTATAAATCTGCGATCCGTAGCAGACACCATAAATACACAGACACGGAGAATCACTATGTTTACTTATTATCAGGCAGAAAATTCAACAGCAGAACCTGCTCTGGTTAATGCCATTGAGCAAGGCCTTCGGGCAGAGCATGGTGTTGTCACTGAAGATGACATTCTCATGGAGTTGACCAAATGGGTCGAAGCCTCTGATAACGACATCCTCAGTGATATCTACCAGCAAACGATAAATTATGTGATCAGCGGCCAGCACCCTACGCTTTAAGCTGCTATGCTTGATCGGCAACCTAATTTAGGGGTTTAGCACGTGTTTCTTCGCTACGGCGATGTTGTCCTTAAAACTAGCTACAGGATTGAGGAGTACAAATGAAATCGAATCGTCAGGCACGTCATATTCTTGGACTGGATCATAAAATTTCTAACCAGCGCAAAATAGTTACCGAAGGTGACAAATCCAGTGTGGTAAATACCCCAACCGGCAGAAAACGCCCCGCTGAAAAGTAATCTTTAACAATCAGTCCTCAATGACGATTAAACACCATTGCCTGCGCAATGGTGTTTTTGTTTTTATCTGCTTTATACTTGGGGCCGACGCCCTGGCGGTAAAGCAAAGAAGATAAAAGCACCCCAGGGATGGATATTCAAAAAAGAGTGAGTGACATGGAACCAAAAACAAAAAAACAGCGTTCGCTTTATATTCCTTACGCTGGCCCTGTACTGCTGGAATTTCCGTTGTTGAATAAAGGCAGCGCCTTCAGCATGGAAGAACGCCGTAACTTCAACCTGCTGGGGTTACTGCCGGAAGTGGTCGAAACCATCGAAGAACAAGCGGAACGTGCGTGGATCCAGTACCAGGGATTCAAAACCGAAATCGACAAGCACATCTACCTGCGTAATATCCAGGACACCAACGAAACCCTCTTCTACCGTCTGGTAAACAATCATCTTGATGAGATGATGCCTGTTATTTATACCCCAACCGTCGGCGCAGCCTGTGAGCGTTTTTCTGAGATCTACCGTCGTTCACGCGGCGTATTTATCTCTTACCAGAACCGCCACAATATGGACGATATTCTGCAAAACGTGCCGAACCATAATATCAAAGTGATTGTGGTGACCGACGGCGAACGTATTCTGGGGCTTGGTGACCAGGGCATCGGCGGGATGGGCATTCCAATTGGTAAACTGTCGCTCTATACCGCCTGTGGCGGTATCAGCCCGGCGTATACGCTGCCGGTGGTGCTGGATGTTGGCACTAATAACCAGCAACTGCTTAACGATCCGCTGTATATGGGCTGGCGTAACCCGCGTATTACAGACGACGAATACTATGAATTTGTTGACGAATTTATCCAGGCTGTGAAACAACGCTGGCCGGACGTGCTGTTACAGTTTGAAGACTTCGCGCAAAAAAATGCGATGCCACTGCTTAACCGCTATCGCAATGAAATTTGTTCCTTTAATGATGATATTCAGGGAACCGCGGCGGTAACGGTAGGCACACTGATCGCAGCAAGTCGCGCGGCAGGCGGTCAGTTAAGCGAGAAAAAAATCGTCTTCCTCGGTGCAGGTTCAGCGGGATGCGGCATTGCCGAAATGATCATCGCCCAGACCCAGCGCGAAGGATTAAGCGAGGAAGCGGCGCGGCAGAAAGTCTTTATGGTCGATCGCTTTGGCCTGCTGACCGACAAGATGCCGAACTTGCTGCCTTTCCAGACCAAACTGGTGCAGAAACGCGAAAACCTCAGTGACTGGGATACCGACAGCGATGTGCTGTCACTGCTGGATGTGGTGCGCAATGTCAAACCGGATATTCTGATTGGCGTCTCCGGACAGGCCGGGCTTTTCACCGAAGAAATCATCCGTGAGATGCACAAACACTGTCCGCGTCCGATCGTGATGCCGCTGTCTAACCCGACGTCACGCGTGGAAGCCACACCGCAGGACATTATCGCCTGGACCGAAGGTAACGCGCTGGTCGCCACGGGCAGCCCGTTTAATCCAGTGGTATGGAAAGATAAAATCTACCCTATCGCCCAGTGTAACAACGCCTTTATTTTCCCGGGCATCGGGCTGGGTGTTATTGCTTCCGGCGCGTCACGTATCACCGATGAGATGCTGATGTCGGCAAGTGAAACGCTGGCGCAGTATTCACCATTGGTGCTGAACGGCGAAGGTATGGTACTGCCGGAACTGAAAGATATTCAGAAAGTCTCCCGCGCAATTGCGTTTGCGGTTGGCAAAATGGCGCAGCAGCAAGGCGTGGCGGTGAAAACGTCTGCCGAAGCTTTGCAACAAGCCATTGACGATAATTTCTGGCAAGCCGAATACCGCGACTACCGCCGTACCTCCATCTAAGCCTGCGCCCGGTAGTGAAGGCTAACGGGCAATTTTTCTCTCCCTTTTTTAGATCTCATCCATACTGGGTAGTGGCGAATAAATCTCATTTGCCTCACCTGCTATGCAGAACATCATCCGAAAAGGAGGAACTATGAAGGCTGCGGTTGTTACGAAGGATCATCATGTTGACGTTACGGATAAAACACTGCGCTCACTGAAACATGGCGAAGCCCTGCTGAAAATGGAGTGTTGTGGTGTATGTCATACCGATCTTCATGTTAAGAATGGCGATTTTGGTGATAAGACCGGTGTGATTTTGGGTCATGAAGGTATTGGTGTGGTGGCAGAAGTTGGCCCAGGTGTCACCTCATTAAAACCAGGCGATCGTGCCAGCGTGGCGTGGTTTTACGAAGGATGCGGTCATTGCGAATACTGTAACAGTGGTAACGAAACCCTCTGTCGTTCGGTAAAAAATGCCGGATACAGCGTTGATGGCGGGATGGCGGAAGAGTGCATCGTGGTGGCGGATTACGCAGTAAAAGTGCCAGATGGCCTGGACTCGGCGGCGGCCAGCAGTATTACCTGCGCGGGCGTCACCACCTACAAAGCCGTTAAACTGTCAAAAATTCGTCCTGGGCAGTGGATTGCTATTTACGGTCTTGGCGGTCTGGGTAACCTCGCCCTGCAATACGCAAAGAATGTCTTTAACGCCAAAGTGATCGCCATTGATGTCAATGATGAGCAGTTAAAACTGGCGACCGAAATGGGCGCTGATTTAGCGATTAACTCACGCACTGAAGACGCCGCCAAAATTGTGCAGGAAAAAACCGGTGGCGCTCACGCCGCTGTGGTGACAGCGGTGGCTAAAGCTGCGTTTAACTCGGCGGTTGATGCTGTACGAGCAGGCGGTCGTGTTGTGGCTGTCGGTCTGCCGCCGGAGTCTATGAGCCTGGATATCCCACGCCTTGTGCTGGATGGTATTGAAGTGGTCGGTTCGCTGGTCGGCACGCGCCAGGATCTAACCGAAGCCTTCCAGTTTGCCGCCGAAGGCAAAGTGGTGCCGAAAGTCGCCCTGCGTCCGTTAGCGGACATCAACACCATCTTTACTGAGATGGAAGAAGGCAAAATCCGTGGCCGTATGGTGATTGATTTCCGTCGCTAAGAGACCTTTGCTGCGACTGCCATGTTCGGGTCGCAGCCTGTTTTGCGAGACGCTTTCCGCAATTTCACTCTTCTTCTTTTCCTCCCCCATCTTTCCCCTCACAATTCGCGAAAACGTAGCGAAATTTGTTGCGCTGCACGGAACAATAGTGATAGTGTTCCTTTCGAGGGAACAAGGATGAAGAGATGATAATGAATTTCAGACACAAGGGATTGCGTGACTTGTTTCTTCTCGGCAAAACCTCCGGCGTTATACCGACGCAAGTCAAACGATTACGCCACCGACTCGCTGTGATTGATGCAGCAAGCTGTCTTGCTGATATCGATATGCCCGGTTACCGACTACACCCGTTAAGCGGCGATCGCGATGGAATTTGGGCGATATCTGTCTCGGGCAACTGGCGAATCACATTTGAATTCGTCAATGGCGATGCATACATACTGGATTACGAGGACTATCACTGATGAAAATGGCCAATCATCCCCGCCCGGGGGACATTATTCAGGAATCACTGGACGAACTTAATGTCAGCCTGCGCGAGTTTGCCAGAGCAATGGAAATTGCGCCCTCAACGGCAAGCCGATTGCTGACCGGAAAAGCAGCGTTGACGCCAGAAATGGCAATTAAACTTTCCGTGGTGATCGGCAGTTCGCCGCAAATGTGGCTGAATCTGCAAAACGCCTGGAGCCTGGCAGAGGCTGAAAAAACGGTGGATGTGTCGCGACTGCGCCGTCTGGTTACGCAATAAAAAAATGGCACCTTATAAAGCGCCATTTGAAACTGATGACAAACGCAACATTGCCCGATGCGCTACGCTTATCAGTCCTACACGTTCACTGCAATCTATTGGATTTGAACGGTTTGTAGGCCGGATAAGGCGTTCACGCCGCATCCGGCATGAACAAAGTGCACGTTGTCTACAATAAAAAATGGCGCCTTTTACAGCGCCATTTTCAGCTTAAAGTTCAAAAGAGATTATATCCCTTCTTCACTCTCTTTTTTCGCTTCTGCCTTCTCGATTTCACGATACCAGCGCGGATGGTGTTTCTTCGCCCAGCGACGGCTCACCTTCCCTTCGATCATCCCTTTAATCGACCCTTTCACCCAGAATGCCATATACATATGGATCAGGATGGCGTGGATCAGGATGATGCCCGCAGCCGCGTGGATCAGCAGACTGTAACGGACAACCTGCATCGGGAAGTACTGCGCAAAGTACGGACGCCAGATAATCACCCCAGTCACCAGCAGCACAAAAATCATGCTCATGATCGACCAGAACATCATCTTCTGTCCGGCGTTGTACTTACCAACATCCGCCACTTTGTGCTCATTGCCTTTCAATACTTCAACAATGTTCAACAGCCACGGAATATCTTTCTTATCCGGGATGTTGTGATGCACAAAGCGGAAGAACATAAACATCAGCGCGACGAAAATCGCAATGCCGAAGAACGGGTGCAAAATGCGCCCCATCTGCGGCGTACCGAAGGTTTGCGTCAGCCATTGCAGCGTCGGGAAGAAGAACGAAATCCCGGACAGCGCCACCAGGAAGAAGCAAATCACCACGGTCCAGTGACAGGCGCGATCAATAAACTTGGTGCGCACAATCATTTTCGACTTACTCATGATGCTCCTCCTCGTCATCGTCCACTTCCTTATTCGGGCCAATACCGATGTAGTGGAAAATCAACCCAGCAAAAGTGGCGATAAAGCCAGCCGCTGCCAGCGGTTTCAACGCGCCTTTCCACAGGTTTACCGAGGTGTCGATCTTCGGATCTTTCGGCAGACCGTGATACAGCTCCGGCTGATCGGCGTGATGCAGCACGTACATAACGTGCGTACCACCGACACCTTCCGGGTTGTAGACGCCAGCATGTTCGTAACCACGCGCTTTCAGTTTCGCCACGCGCTGTTCCGCCAACTCCAGCATCTCCTTCTTGGTGCCAAAGTGGATAGCCCCGGTCGGACAGGTTTTCACACAAGCTGGTTCCTGGCCGACGCTGACGCGATCGACGCAGAGTGTGCATTTATATACCCGGTTATCCTCTTTGTTGAGGCGCGGAATATTAAACGGACACCCGGCAATGCAGTAACCACAGCCGATGCAGTTTTCCGACTGGAAATCGACAATCCCGTTAGCGTACTGAATGATTGCACCAGCAGACGGGCACGCCTTCAGGCAGCCCGGATCTTCACAGTGCATACAGCCGTCTTTACGGATCAGCCACTCCAGCTTGCCGTTCTGTTCGGTTTCGCTAAAGCGCATCACCGTCCATGACTTGGCGCTCAGATCGGCGGGGTTATCGTATACCCCGACGCAATGCCCCACTTCATCACGGATGTCGTTCCACTCAGAACACGCCACCTGACAGGCTTTACAGCCGATACAGGTGGAAACGTCGATAAGTTTCGCGACTTCTGCTTTGTAATCACGCACCTGAGAAGGCGGCGTGATGGAGTTAGTTGCGGACCTTTTGATAATGTCCTGCGTTTCCATAGCCATCTGTTCGCCCCCTTACGCCTTCTCGATGTTGACTAAGAACGCTTTATATTCCGGCGTTTGCGAGTTTGCATCACCGACATTCGGTGTCAGAGTGTTAGCGATATAACCTTTACGCGCGACACCCTCAAAGCCCCAGTGGATTGGAATACCCACCGTTTCAACCTGCTGACCGTTTACATTCAGCGGTTTCAGACGGCGCGTTACCACAGCCACCGCGCGGATAAAACCACGCTTGCTGGAGACAGTGACACGATCGCCATTGGCAATGCCTTTCGCTGCTGCCAGCGTTTCGCTTATTTCCACAAACTGTTCCGGCTGAGCAATTGCGTTGAGCAACGCGTGCTTGGTCCAGGTGTGGAAGTGCTCGGTCAGACGATAGGTCGTACCCACATACGGGAACTGCTCTTTTTTACCCATCCGCAGCGCGTCTTGTTCATACAGACGAACAACCGGGTTAGAAACCACGTTCGGATGCAGCGGGTTAGTACCCAGCGGCGTTTCAATTGGCTCGTAGTGTTCCGGGAACGGACCTTCCGCCATTTTGTTGATGGCAAACAGGCGTCCCATCCCTTCCGGCTGCATGATAAACGGCCCGGTTGGCGCACCCGGAGCGGCATTGCCGAAGTCCGGAATATCGTTACCCGTCCACTTGCTGCCGTTCCACTGGATCAGCATCCGTTTCGGATCCCACGGTTTACCGTTGATATCCGCCGAAGCACGGTTGTAGAGCACGCGACGGTTGAGCGGCCACGCCCAGGCCCATCCCAGCGTATTCCCCAGACCGGATGGGTCGGAGTTATCGCGGTTAGCCATCTGGTTGCCCTGCTCTGTCCAGCTACCGGTGTAGATCCAGCAAGAAGATGCGGTTGTACCGTCATCACGCAGATGCGCAAAGCTACTCAGCAACTGACCTTTCTTCGCAATCAGCACGCCATTAGCGTCATAGAGATCTTCCAGCGCATAGCCGTTGTTTTCTTTTGCCACTTCGTCAGATTGCGGCTCGTGCGGTTGCTTGTAGTTCCAGCTCATCTTCATCAGCGGTTCTACACCTTTACCACCTTCGGCCTGGTACAGCTCGCGCAGATGATGGTAGATACCCGCCAGAATTTCGCCGTCGTTACGCGCTTCGCCCGGTGCGTCCTGACCTTTCCAGTGCCACTGCAACCAGCGACCGGAGTTAGCGATAGAACCATCTTCTTCAGCAAAGCAGGTCGAAGGCAGACGGAATACTTCAGTCTGAATAGACGCCGGATCGACATCGTTCGACTCGCCGTGGTTCTGCCAGAAGGTAGAGGTTTCAGTCACCAGCGGATCGATAACCACCATGTACTTCAGCTTGCTCAGGCAGCTCACCACTTTGTTTTTGTCCGGGAAGGACGCAACCGGGTTAAAGCCCTGGCAGAAATAACCGGTGACTTTGCCTTCGTCCATCATGTTGAAATACTTGATGACGTCGTAGGTCTGATCCCACTTCGGCAGCCAGTCGTAGCCCCAGTTATTCTCTTTCTGCGCGGCATCGCCGTAGAAAGATTTCATCAGGCTAACGAAGAACTTCGGATAGTTGCTCCAGTAGTTCACCTGATCGGCCAGCGTCGCTTTCGGCGTGTTCGCTTCCAGATACGACTGCAAATCAACCTGTTTTTCTGACGGCAGCGTCAGATAACCCGGCAGGCTGGTAGAGAGCAGGCCTAAGTCGGTCAGGCCCTGAATGTTGGAGTGACCACGCAATGCGTTCACGCCGCCACCGGCCATACCCATGTTACCGAGCAGCAACTGGATCATCGCCATAGTACGGATGTTCTGCGCACCCACGGTGTGCTGCGTCCAGCCCAGCGCGTACAGGAAGGTGGTTGTGCGATCCGGCGCGCTGGTGGAGGCCAGCACTTCACACACTTTCAGGAAGTCGGCTTTTGGCGTACCGCAGATGTTTTCAACAACGTCCGGTGTGTAGCGGGAAACGTGCTCTTTCAGCAGGTTCCACACACAGCGCGGATGAGTCAGTGTTTCATCGCGTTTCGCATAGCCGTTTTCATCGAACTGATAGTTCCAGGACGACTTATCGTACTGGCGTTTTTCAGCGTCATAGCCACTGAACAGGCCATCTTCGAAAGCAAAATCATCACGCACCAGCAGGCTGGCGTTGGTGTAATGCTTAACGTATTCGGCGTTGATTTTGTTATTTTCGATCAGGTAGCGCAAAACGCCAGACAGGAACGTAATGTCCGTACCGGAACGAATAGGTGCGTAAATATCCGCTACAGAAGCGGTACGCGTAAAACGGGGATCGACAACGATCAAGGTTGCATCGTTGTTGTTTTTCGCTTCCATCGCCCAGCGGAAACCGACGGGATGCGCTTCAGCAGCGTTACCGCCCATCACCATTACGACGTTAGCGTTTTTGATATCCACCCAGTGGTTGGTCATCGCACCGCGACCAAATGTTGGAGCAAGACTTGCTACCGTTGGTCCGTGTCAGACGCGCGCCTGGTTGTCTACCGCCAGCATCCCGAGGGAGCGGGCAAATTTCTGGGTCAGCATCCCGGTTTCGTTGCTGGCACCGGAGGCACACAGCATACCGGTAGAAAGCCAACGGTTTACCGTTACGCCCTGCTCGTTCTTTTCAATAAAGTTAGCGTCACGGTCAGCTTTCATCAGCTTCGCAATACGGGAGAATGCTTCATCCCAGCTAATGCGCTGCCATTTGTCAGAACCTGGCGCACGATATTCCGGGTAGCGCAGACGGTTTTCGCTGTTGACGTAATCCAGCAAACCGGCCCCTTTCGGGCACAGCGCACCACGACTTACCGGATGATCCGGGTCACCTTCAATGTGATAAATCGCTTCTCTGGCGTTTTTCGCGCCATCACCCAGGCTATACATCAATAGCCCGCAACCTACGGAACAGTATGTGCAGGTGTTACGGATCTCTTTAGCGCGTAATAATTTGTAGTTTCGCGCCTGAGCCAGTGCTTGCTTCGGGGCAAAGCCCAATGCTGCTACTGTTGTTCCCGCCATACCGCCCGCGCAGATTTTAAAAAATTGTCTGCGACTGACGTCCATTGCTTTCCTCTTTTTTCAGGGGTATTACTGCGCGAGGAAACTAACAGTAAAATTCTGAATCTTTTTGCGCGAAATCAAAAAGAACACCTGTTTGCCACAAAATAATCCGCCTGCGCAAATTGACCTACCTCAATGGCGGTAGAAAAACACACCACTGCCTGACAGCCTGGTTAAAAAAATGCTATAAATTTCAGCTTAATTTTTAACGGCAAGAGAGACTAAACAGCGAGCATGACACGACAAAAAGCAACGCTCATAGGGCTAATAGCGATCGTCCTGTGGAGCACGATGGTAGGATTGATTCGCGGCGTCAGTGAGGGGCTCGGCCCGGTCGGTGGCGCAGCTGCTATCTATTCATTAAGCGGGCTGCTGTTAATTTTCACGGTTGGCTTTCCGCGCATTCGGCAGATCCCGAAAGGTTATTTACTTGCGGGGAGTTTCTTATTCGTCAGCTATGAAATCTGTCTGGCACTTTCCTTAGGGTATGCAGCAACCCGTCATCAGGCAATTGAAGTGGGCATGGTGAACTATTTATGGCCCAGTCTGACGATACTTTTTGCCATTCTGTTTAATGGCCAGAAAACCAACTGGCTGATTGTACCAGGATTATTATTAGCCCTTGGTGGCGTCTGCTGGGTATTAGGGGGTGAAAATGGCCTCAAGCCGGATGAAATTATCAACAATATCACTACCAGCCCGTTGAGTTATTGCCTGGCTTTTATTGGTGCTTTTATCTGGGCCGCTTATTGCACGGTCACCAATAAATATGCCCGTGGATTTAACGGTATTACCGTTTTCGTCCTGCTGACGGGAGCAAGTTTGTGGGTTTACTATTTTTTAACGCCGCAACCGGAGATGGTATTTAGCACGCCCGTCATTATAAAACTTATCTCAGCGGCATTTACTTTAGGATTTGCTTACGCGGCGTGGAACGTCGGCATTTTACATGGCAACGTCACCATTATGGCGGTAGGTTCGTATTTTACGCCTGTGCTTTCGTCGGCGCTTGCTGCGGTACTGCTTAGTGCTCCGCTATCGTTCTCTTTCTGGCAAGGCGCATTGATGGTCTGCGGCGGTTCCCTGCTCTGCTGGCTGGCAACGCGTCAACGATAAGCAAAGGCTACGACAATAAAGCCACGATTCATACGGCAACAAATACGTTTGCCGTATGTTAGTTTAAAAATAAGTAAAAAATATGATGCATCATTGTTACATTCAGTAACACATATCCATTCAGATAATCAGCTTTCTCCCCCCGCAGATTCGCTTTGTTATCTATTCTTTCAATCAGCACTTCACTCTATTTACTCTTAATTCTAATAACGGACCATTGCGTCCAATGTCCTGCCTTGTCTTTTTTTCATTAACAATGTGTGCATGTGAGGAAGAATATGGCACTACAAAATGAGAAAAATAATCGTTACCTTTTACGCGACTGGAAGCCAGAAAATCCGGCCTTCTGGGAAAATAAAGGAAAACACATTGCCCGAAGAAACCTCTGGATATCAGTAAGTTGTTTACTCCTTGCCTTCTGTGTCTGGATGTTATTTAGCGCAGTTGCCGTTAATCTCAATAAAATCGGCTTTAATTTCACTACTGATCAGCTTTTTTTATTAACCGCCTTACCTTCCGTTTCCGGTGCATTATTGCGTGTTCCCTACTCCTTTATGGTGCCTATATTCGGCGGACGCCGTTGGACAGTTTTTAGTACCGCGATTCTGATTATTCCTTGCGTCTGGCTCGGTATTGCTGTGCAAAATCCGAATACCCCTTTTGGGATATTTATTGTTATTGCTTTGCTCTGTGGTTTTGCTGGCGCGAACTTTGCTTCGAGTATGGGAAATATCAGTTTTTTCTTCCCGAAAGCCAAACAAGGCAGTGCATTAGGGATTAATGGCGGGTTGGGGAATTTAGGCGTCAGCGTGATGCAACTGGTTGCGCCGCTGGTGATTTTTGTACCGGTATTTGCTTTTCTTGGCGTCAATGGCGTACCGCAGGCCGATGGTTCGGTGATGTCGCTGGCGAACGCCGCATGGATTTGGGTACCGCTACTGGCGATTGCCACTATCGCCGCCTGGTCAGGGATGAATGATATTGCCAGTTCACGTGCGTCAATTGCTGACCAGTTGCCCGTTTTGCAACGGTTGCATCTGTGGCTGCTGAGTCTGCTCTATCTCGCTACCTTTGGCTCGTTTATCGGTTTTTCCGCCGGATTTGCCATGCTGGCAAAAACACAGTTCCCGGATGTGAATATTCTGCGCCTGGCGTTCTTTGGCCCGTTTATCGGTGCCATCGCGCGGTCGGTGGGTGGTGCTATTTCCGATAAATTCGGCGGCGTGCGGGTGACGTTGATCAACTTCATTTTTATGGCGATTTTCAGCGCCCTGCTGTTCCTTACCCTACCTGGCACGGGTTCCGGCAATTTCATCGCATTTTACGCTGTGTTTATGGGGTTATTCCTTACCGCTGGTTTGGGAAGTGGTTCTACTTTCCAGATGATCGCTGTCATCTTTCGCCAGATAACGGTTTATCGCGTCAAGATGAAAGGCGGCAGCGATGAACAGGCCCAGCGAGAAGCAATCACTGAAACGGCGGCGGCGCTGGGCTTTATTTCGGCCATCGGCGCGGTGGGCGGCTTCTTTATTCCACAAGCATTTGGCATGTCGCTGAATATGACCGGATCGCCAGTGGGCGCGATGAAAGTGTTTTTAATCTTTTACATCATCTGTGTGCTGCTGACCTGGCTGGTTTATGGTCGGCGGAAGTTCAGCCAAAAATAAGAGATCGATGCCTGATGTACAACCGTGTCGCATCCGACAAGGCATCAGATCCCAAATCATTCCTGGAGCAGGAGTCATGTCATGAGTAAACTTTTGGATCGCTTTCGCTACTTCAAACAAAAGGGCGAAACCTTTGCCGATGGTCACGGACAGGTGATGCATAGCAACCGCGACTGGGAAGATAGCTATCGCCAGCGTTGGCAATTCGACAAAATCGTGCGTTCCACCCACGGCGTTAACTGCACTGGCTCCTGTAGCTGGAAAATCTACGTTAAAAATGGCCTGGTGACCTGGGAAATCCAGCAGACCGACTACCCGCGCACTCGCCCTGATCTGCCCAATCATGAACCCCGCGGCTGCCCGCGTGGCGCAAGTTACTCCTGGTATCTTTACAGCGCTAACCGCCTGAAATACCCGCTAATTCGTAAACGACTGATTGAACTGTGGCGCGAAGCCCTTAAACAGCACAACGATCCAGTACTGGCGTGGGCATCGATTATGAACGATCCGCAAAAGTGCCTGAGCTACAAACAAGTGCGTGGGCGCGGCGGCTTTATCCGCTCCAACTGGCAGGAACTAAACCAGCTGATTGCCGCAGCTAACGTCTGGACCATCAAAACCTATGGCCCGGATCGCGTTGCCGGATTCTCACCGATTCCGGCGATGTCGATGGTATCTTACGCCGCCGGAACGCGTTATCTGTCTCTGCTTGGCGGCACCTGTTTAAGTTTCTACGACTGGTATTGCGACCTGCCGCCCGCCTCGCCAATGACCTGGGGCGAGCAAACCGACGTGCCAGAATCTGCCGACTGGTATAACTCCAGCTACATCATCGCCTGGGGATCTAACGTACCGCAGACGCGCACGCCAGACGCTCACTTCTTTACCGAAGTGCGCTACAAAGGCACCAAAACTATCGCCATTACCCCTGACTACTCGGAAGTGGCAAAACTGTGCGACCAGTGGCTGGCGCCAAAGCAAGGCACTGATAGCGCGCTGGCGATGGCAATGGGCCATGTGATTTTAAAAGAGTTTCATCTCGATAATCCCAGCGACTACTTTATCAACTACTGCCGCCGCTACAGCGACATGCCGATGCTGGTAATGCTGGAACCACGTGAAGATGGCAGCTACGTTCCCGGGCGCATGATCCGCGCGTCTGACCTGGTGGATGGACTGGGCGAAAGCAACAATCCGCAGTGGAAAACCGTGGCGGTTAATACCGCAGGTGAACTGGTGGTGCCGAACGGTTCGATTGGTTTTCGCTGGGGAGAAAAAGGCAAATGGAATCTGGAATCCATTGCCGCCGGTACGGAAACCGAATTGTCGTTAACCCTGCTCGGTCAACACGACATCGTTGCAGGCGTGGCCTTCCCCTACTTTGGCGGCATTGAAAATCCGCACTTTCGCAGCGTAAAACACGATCCGGTACTGGTGCGTCAATTACCCGTTAAAAACCTGACATTAGCCGATGGCAGCACCTGTCCGGTCGTCAGCGTTTATGATCTGGTACTGGCGAATTACGGCCTCGATCGCGGGCTGGAAGATGAAAGCAGCGCAAAAGATTACGCTGAAATCAAACCGTACACCCCAGCCTGGGGTGAGCAAATTACCGGCGTACCGCGCCAGTATATTGAAACCATCGCCCGCGAATTTGCTGATACCGCCCATAAAACGCATGGGCGCTCGATGATTATCCTCGGTGCTGGCGTCAACCACTGGTATCACATGGACATGAACTACCGCGGGATGATCAATATGCTGATCTTCTGCGGTTGTGTCGGGCAAAGCGGCGGCGGCTGGGCGCACTATGTCGGTCAGGAAAAACTGCGCCCGCAAACCGGCTGGTTGCCGCTGGCCTTTGCGCTCGACTGGAACCGTCCACCGCGCCAGATGAACAGCACCTCGTTTTTCTACAATCACTCCAGCCAGTGGCGCTATGAAAAAGTCACCGCGCAGGAATTGCTCTCACCGCTGGCCGACGCCAGTAAATACAGCGGTCATCTGGTTGATTTCAACGTTCGCGCCGAGCGCATGGGCTGGCTACCTTCTGCGCCGCAACTGGGGCGTAACCCGCTATCCCTGAAAGCCGAAGCCGACAAGGCCGGATTATCACCCGCCGAATTTACCGCCCAGGCACTGAAGTCAGGCGAGTTACGCATGGCCTGCGAACAGCCGGACAACGGCAGCAACCATCCGCGTAACCTGTTTGTCTGGCGTTCAAACCTGCTTGGCTCGTCCGGCAAGGGCCACGAGTATATGCAGAAGTATCTGCTGGGTACGGAAAGTGGCATTCAGGGGGAAGAACTTGGACCGACGGAGGGAATCCAACCGGAAGAAGTTGAGTGGCAAACTGCAGCGATTGAAGGCAAGCTCGACCTGCTGGTGACGCTCGACTTCCGTATGTCCAGCACCTGTCTTTTCTCCGATATTGTTCTGCCTACTGCCACCTGGTACGAAAAAGACGATATGAATACTTCGGATATGCATCCGTTTATTCATCCACTTTCTGCGGCGGTCGATCCGGCCTGGGAATCACGCAGCGACTGGGAAATCTACAAAGGTATCGCCAAAGCCTTTTCGCAAGTGTGCGTGGGACATCTCGGCAAAGAAACCGACGTGGTATTACAACCACTGCTGCACGACTCTCCGGCAGAGCTCTCCCAGCCGTGTGAAGTGCTCGACTGGCGCAAAGGCGAATGCGATCTGATCCCTGGCAAAACTGCCCCCAATATTGTGGCGGTGGAACGCGACTACCCTGCTACCTATGAACGCTTTACCTCGCTCGGGCCACTGATGGACAAACTTGGCAACGGCGGTAAAGGGATTTCGTGGAATACCCAGGATGAAATCGATTTCCTCGGTAAACTCAATTACACCAAGCGTGATGGCCCGGCACAGGGGCGTCCGCTGATTGACACCGCCATTGATGCGTCAGAAGTGATTCTGGCGCTGGCACCGGAAACCAACGGCCATGTGGCGGTCAAAGCGTGGCAGGCGCTGGGCGAAATCACCGGACGCGAACATACCCATCTGGCGCTGCACAAAGAGGACGAGAAGATTCGCTTTCGCGATATTCAGGCGCAGCCACGTAAAATTATCTCCAGCCCCACATGGTCCGGTCTCGAAAGCGATCACGTCTCCTACAACGCCGGATACACCAACGTTCATGAGTTAATTCCGTGGCGCACGCTGTCGGGCCGTCAGCAGCTGTATCAGGATCATCCGTGGATGCGTGCTTTTGGTGAAAGCCTGGTGGCTTATCGCCCGCCTATCGACACCCGCAGCGTCAGTGAAATGCGCCAGATCCCGCCAAACGGCTTCCCGGAAAAAGCACTTAACTTCCTGACTCCGCACCAGAAATGGGGCATTCACTCCACCTACAGTGAAAACCTGCTGATGCTGACGCTCTCGCGCGGCGGGCCGATTGTCTGGATCAGCGAAACCGATGCCCGTGAACTGACCATTGTCGATAACGACTGGGTGGAAGTGTTTAACGCCAACGGCGCGCTGACTGCCCGCGCGGTTGTTAGCCAGCGCGTACCGCCGGGCATGACCATGATGTATCACGCCCAGGAACGCATTATGAATATCCCCGGCTCGGAAGTAACCGGCATGCGCGGCGGCATTCATAACTCGGTCACCCGCGTGTGTCCGAAACCGACGCATATGATTGGCGGTTACGCGCAGCTGGCCTGGGGCTTCAACTACTACGGCACCGTCGGCTCGAACCGCGACGAATTTATCATGATCCGCAAGATGAAGAACGTTAACT
This sequence comes from Escherichia sp. E2586, assembly GCF_005781105.1. Classification (NCBI taxonomy): domain Bacteria; kingdom Pseudomonadati; phylum Pseudomonadota; class Gammaproteobacteria; order Enterobacterales; family Enterobacteriaceae; genus Escherichia; species Escherichia sp. E2586. Next base: position 6,113 of record NZ_VATN01000003.1, on the reverse strand, counting down.
GGCTGGATGATGAAGGTCGCGATCAGGTACAGGAGGCGAAAAAATGAAAATCCGTTCGCAAGTCGGCATGGTGCTTAACCTCGACAAATGTATCGGCTGCCATACCTGTTCGGTGACCTGCAAAAACGTCTGGACCGGTCGCGAAGGCATGGAGTACGCATGGTTTAACAACGTCGAAACCAAACCGGGCATTGGTTACCCGAAAAACTGGGAAGATCAGGAAGAGTGGCAAGGCGGCTGGGTCCGCGATGTCAACGGTAAGATCCGTCCGCGTCTGGGCAGCAAGATGGGGGTAATAACCAAAATCTTCGCCAACCCGGTGGTGCCGCAGATTGACGATTACTACGAACCTTTCACCTTCGACTACGAACATTTGCATAGCGCGCCAGAAGGTAAACATATTCCCACCGCCCGCCCGCGTTCGCTGATTGACGGTAAGCGGATGGACAAAGTGATCTGGGGGCCAAACTGGGAAGAACTGCTGGGCGGCGAGTTCGAAAAACGCGCCCGCGACCGCAACTTCGAAGCCATGCAAAAGGAGATGTACGGGCAGTTTGAAAACACCTTCATGATGTATCTGCCGCGTCTGTGCGAACACTGCCTCAACCCCAGCTGCGTGGCGACCTGCCCCAGCGGCGCTATCTACAAACGCGAAGAAGATGGCATTGTGCTGATCGATCAGGATAAATGCCGTGGCTGGCGTTTGTGCATTAGCGGTTGTCCGTACAAAAAAATCTACTTCAACTGGAAAAGCGGCAAGTCAGAAAAATGTATCTTCTGTTACCCGCGAATTGAGTCAGGCCAACCAACCGTGTGCTCAGAAACCTGCGTGGGTCGCATCCGGTATCTGGGCGTGCTGCTTTACGACGCCGACCGCATTGAGGAAGCGGCGAGCACCGAGCGCGAAGTTGATCTCTATGAGCGCCAGTGCGAAGTGTTCCTCGATCCGCACGATCCCTCAGTGATCGAGGAAGCCCTGAAACAAGGTATTCCACAAAATGTGATTGAAGCTGCCCAGCGTTCACCTGTCTACAAAATGGCGATGGACTGGAAACTGGCGCTACCGTTGCACCCTGAATATCGCACCCTGCCGATGGTCTGGTACGTTCCTCCGTTGTCGCCGATTCAGTCCTACGCTGATGCGGGCGGTTTGCCGAAAAGCGAAGGCGTGCTCCCCGCCATCGAAAGCCTGCGTATTCCGGTGCAATATCTCGCCAATATGTTGAGTGCCGGCGATACCGGCCCGGTACTGCGGGCGCTAAAAAGGATGATGGCGATGCGCCACTATATGCGCTCACAAACCGTGGAAGGCGTTACTGATACCCGCGCCATCGACGAAGTGGGTTTGAGCGTCGCTCAGGTCGAAGATATGTATCGCTATCTCGCTATCGCCAACTATGAAGATCGTTTTGTCATTCCGACCAGTCATCGTGAAATGGCGGGCGACGCTTTCGCAGAACGTAACGGCTGCGGCTTTACTTTTGGCGACGGTTGCCACGGCTCGGACAGCAAATTTAACCTGTTCAATAGTAGCCGAATTGATGCCATCGACATTACCGAAGTACGCAATAAAGCGGAGGGCGAATAATGCAGATCCTCAAAGTGATCGGCCTGTTGATGGAGTATCCGGACGAGCTGTTATGGGAAAGCAAGGAGGATGCGCTGGCGTTGATCCGCCGCGACGCGCCGATGCTTACGGATTTCACCAACAACCTGCTTAACGCGCCGCTGCTGGATAAACAGGCCGAATGGTGCGAAGTGTTTGACCGTGGACGTACCACATCGCTGCTGCTGTTCGAACATGTTCATGCCGAGTCCCGCGATCGAGGCCAGGCAATGGTGAACCTGCTGGCGGAGTATGAAAAGGTCGGTCTGCAACTGGATTGTCGGGAACTGCCTGATTATCTGCCGCTGTATCTAGAATACTTAAGCGTACTGCCGGACGACCAGGCGAAAGAAGGGTTACTCAACGTTGCGCCGATCCTCGCCCTGCTTGGCGGACGTTTAAAACAACGCGAGGCACCGTGGTATTCGTTGTTTGACGCCCTACTGCATCTGGCGGGTAGTACACTTTCAAGTGACAGTGTCACTAAACAGATTCGCAGTGAAGAGCGCGATGACACCCGCCAGGCGCTGGATGCGGTGTGGGAAGAGGAACAGGTGAAGTTTATTGAAGATAACGCCACGGCGTGTGACAGCTCGCCGCTTAATCAATATCAGCGACGCTTTAGCCAGGATGTCGCACCGCAGTATGTCGACATCAGTGCGGGAGGTGGGAAATGATTCAGTATCTGAACGTCTTTTTTTACGATATCTACCCGTACTTGTGTGGCACGGTTTTTATCCTTGGAAGCTGGCTGCGCTACGATTACGGGCAGTATAGCTGGCGCGCCGCCTCCAGCCAGATGCAGGATAAACGCGGGATGGTGCTGTGGTCGAACTTGTTCCATATCGGCATTCTGGGGATCTTCTTCGGTCATCTGTTCGGCATGTTAACGCCGCACTGGATGTACGCGTGGTTTCTGCCGGTGGCGGTAAAACAACAGATGGCGATGGTGCTCGGTGGTATTTGCGGTGTATTAACGTTGATTGGCGGTGCGGGGCTGCTGGTGCGTCGTTTAACAAATCCGCGTATCAGGGCGACGTCTTCTGGTGCGGATATCCTGATCCTCGCCATTTTGTTAATTCAGTGCATTCTTGGGTTAACCACCATTCCCTTTTCAGCACAACATCCGGACGGCAGTGAAATGATGAAGCTGGTGGGATGGGCACAAAGTATCGTCACTTTCCAGGGCGGCGCATCGACGCATCTTGATGGCGTAGCTTATATCTTTCGCGTTCATCTGGTATTAGGAATGACCATCTTCCTGCTCTTCCCGTTCACCCGACTGGTGCATGTGTGGAGCGCGCCGTTTGAGTACTTTACTCGTCGCTATCAGATTGTGCGTTCGCGGCGTTAATCATCACCCTGGCCGGATAGCCCTTCGCTCTCCGGCCAGTTGCAGGCTATGATAGTTCTCCAGCCACAGGAGAACATTAATGAAACCGCAGGTTTACCACGTCGATGCTTTTACCTCTCAACCGTTTCGCGGCAATTCTGCCGGTGTTGTTTTCCCCGCCGATAATCTCAGTGAAGCGCAAATGCAACTTATCGCCCGCGAGTTAGGGCATTCGGAAACTGCTTTTCTGCTGCACAGTGACGACAGCGATGTGCGCATTCGCTACTTTACGCCAACGGTTGAAGTGCCGATTTGCGGTCACGCGACCGTGGCAGCACATTATGTACGTTCGAAGGTATTAGGTTTGGGAAATTGCACGATCTGGCAAACGTCACTGGCAGGAAAACATCGCGTGACTATCGAAAAGCACCACGATGGTTATCGTATTTCGCTGGAACAAGGTACGCCGGGCTTTGAGCCACCACTGGAAGGTGAAACACGTGCGGCGATTATCAACGCGCTTCATCTCACTGAGGACGATATTCTGCCAGGCTTGCCAATTCAGGTGGCAACAACAGGACACTCAAAAGTGATGATCCCGTTGAAACCAGAAGTGGATATCGACGCCCTTTCGCCTGACCTTGCTGCGCTGACCGCTATCAGCAAACAGATTGGCTGCAATGGTTTCTTTCCCTTCCAGATCCGTCCAGGCAAAAACGAAACCGATGGTCGCATGTTCTCGCCTGCGATTGGTATTGTGGAAGATCCGGTGACCGGCAATGCCAATGGTCCGATGGGTGCATGGTTGGTACATCACAACGTATTGCCTCACGATGGTAGCATGTTGCGTGTTAAAGGCCATCAGGGGCGCGCTCTGGGGCGTGACGGTGTGATTGATGTGACGGTGACAATTCGCGATAACCAGCCGGAGAAAGTGACTATTTCTGGTACAGCGGTGATTTTATTTCATGCCGAGTGGGCAATTGATCTTTAAAACCGTTGCCATATACGGCAGAAAAACAAATTGCCTGATGCGCTTCGCTTATCAGGCCTACAATCGCCGGATTAGGCGTTTACGCCGCATCCGGCACTCTGGCACCAACTATTTCCCCGCTTCCGGATGCGTATCAAACGCTGCCATCACCTGCGCCAGCTCATCCACAGTAAACCCATGTTTCGCATCATCCACGCCCAGTCCAAACTGCTCCTGCATCACGGCATACAAGGACGCCGCATCTGGCAAATTCTGCTGCTCTGCTACGTGACCATTTTCATAATGGGTGAAATGAAAATTGGTCAACGTCAGCTTGCCACCGTCCGGCAAATGGCGGCACATTAACAAATGATGGCGAAAATGCGATTGCGGCCAGTGCGCCGACCAGAAATTACCCATCACATAATCGCTTTGTTGCTGCTCGCAGAGATCAAAACGGTACATCGACTGCCAGTGCTGATGATGATTAAACTGCAAAACCCAGTCGTCCCCTTCCTGTAACAGCCGATATTCGCCATGTGGCGTTGTTTGCGCGATATCCGGCACTAAACGGATTGGCGCGGTCAGCGTCTGACCACCAAAACCAACGTCGGCAATCCATTGTTCACCTTCCAGTTCTACTAACAACAGACGGTGCGTGCGCGGCGGTAATGATGGCGGATTAGATAACACTACGCGCCCTAACAGACTGCGCACATGAAAACCCAGCTCGCGTAATACCCGCTCAAACACGCCATTCTGTTCAAAGCAATAACCGCCACGCCGGGCGAACACCAATTTCTCTTCCAGAGATTGATCATCAAGCTGCATTTCCCTCGGCAGCAGTACATCAAGATTTTCAAATGGAATGGTGCAATTGTGTTTCAGGTGTAATGCACGAAGCGTATCGATATTGGCCGCAGCAGCTCCCGACCAGTTAATGCGGGCAAAATAATGATTCAGAATGGGCGTCATCAGGCGTTTCCGTTAGTGGTTTTATCCAGTGCGCCATAAAACCCCGTCCTTCAGGGTGGGGATATAAGGCGCGGTTTTCCACCTAACCAGGTGTTTGCTGTTGTTCAATGTATTGGCGGATGACGGATATTGGCGCACATCCGCAGCTACTGGCAAAATAGCTGGGACTCCACAAAACGCATTTGTGGTAATACCTGACTGCAATATCTGGTCGATCTCGTCGCAGCAATCTACTCGATACGCCTTTGAGGCTGTTTACCAGACTGGATATCGCCAGCTTGGGTGGATAGTTAATTAACAAATGGACGTGATCTTGTTCGCCATCCATTTCAACCAGTTCAGCTTCAAAATCAGCACATACATTTGAAAAGTAAGTGCGTAGTTTTTCTGTCGCGTCATGGTCAAAAATCTGGCGTCTGTATTTGGTTAGACAAAGACCAGGTGAACATGCATCAGGAAAACACAGTGCCTTCCGCGTCGGATATCGGTTTCTTTTTTCATAGACCAAAGTATAGTTTGCCCTGTGAAGCGACTACAAGCATTTAAATTCCAGTTAAGACCCGGTGGTCAACAGGAGCGTGAAATGAGGTGCTTCGCAGGCGCGTGTCGTTTCGTTTTCAATCGTGCTCTGGCGCTTCAGAATGAGAATCATGAGGCCGGTAATAAATACATCCCTTACGCGAAAATGGCTTCCTGGTTGGTTGAGTGGAAAAATGCCACTGAAACACAATGGATTAAAGATGCCCCATCACAGCCATTGCAACAGTCACTGAAAGACCTTGAGCGAGCCTACAAAAATTTCTTCCAGAAGCGTGCGGCTTTTCCCCGATTCAAAAAGCGGGGACAGAATGACGCATTCAGCTACCCGCAGGGCGTTAAGCTCGATCAGGAAAACAGCCGTATTTTTCTGCCGAAACTTGGCTGGATGCGCTACCGGAACAGTCGTCAGGTCATGGGGGTTGTAAAAAATGTCACAGTCAGCCAGTCCTGCGGTAAGTGGTACACCGTATCGTAAATATCCGCAGGGACTACCTTCACAAAGTCACAACGACAATCAGCAAAAACCACGCAATGATAGTCATTGAGGATTTGAAGGTCAGCAACATGTCAAAGTCAGCCGCGGGTACGGTCAGCCAGCCGGGGCGCAATGTCCGGGCAAAATCAGGTTTAAACCGTTCGATACTGGATCAGGGCTGGTATGAAATGCGCCGCCAGCTTGAGTACAA